>CASUON010000140.1 GCA_949457475.1 uncultured Lachnospiraceae bacterium | reverse complement strand
GTCTGGTATGGAATACTTTCGCAGAATGCCTAGTACTTCTTGCATTCCGGAGCGGAACATCCGAACGGGCCTGCTGCCTGTTTCCGGCGTCCGGTATACAAAAATATTTACGTTTTGTTGGATAACAACCTATTAGTTCTCATTTTTAAGGGATATCCCCACCCCATGAAAAGTTACACTCGCTCTAATAATGCAAGTATCTTAAGCGTATCTATATTGAAATGTTAAAATGCAGGTAACGCAAGTCAAATTATATATGTTTTAAATGGAAACAGCGTTGGAGGTGTATATGATTTCAGTAAAAAATAATTTAGACAATAAGCTGAGCGATGGGAATCAGATTCTAGGAGAATTTCCTCTATTAAAAAATTCTGAAATTCAATTTGAGGGAAAAAACAATATTCTCTATTGCGAACCTGGCGTTACCCTTTTAGAGTCGAACCTGGAATTTAAAGGCGATAATGCCGTTATTTATCTGGGAAAAAACAAGTATGAATATAAATTGTCTGTAGTGATCCATAATGATTGTGTTTTTCATATGGGAATACATAACTATATTACGCAAAAAATGAAGGTTATATTGTCTGAACAAAGGCATTGTTTTATTGGAGATAGCGGCGTCATTTCATGGGGCGTATGTATAAGAAATGCGGATGCGCATTTGATATACAGCTGTGATACCCATATTAGGCAAAACCCAACTCGTAGTGTTTACATTGGAGATCATGTTTGGATAGGGCAAGATTGCCTTCTTTTAAAGGGCACGCAGATTGATTCGGGAAGTATCATCGGTGCCAAGACAATTGTAACAGGAAAAAACATCCCTCATAACACGATATGGGCAGGAAACCCGGCAAAACAGATAAAACAGGGTATCTTTTGGGATAAAGATAGTGTTCACAAGTGGAAAGAAGACCGGACAAAATCCAGTCAAATTTACGATGACTATATTAAAGCATATCATACGAATTTCCATACAGACGGCTGGATATTTGACTATGAAGAACAGGCGGCGGTTAAATACGACGATATTGATAATTCGTTAAATAGCCTTAACGGCAGCCAGCGTAAATGTGAATATTTGATAAAATTAAATCATTCTAAAAAAAAGAATCGTTTTGTACATACCTAAATGAAAGATACGCCCAAGGTGAACTTTTACTTTTGCGTATATCCAAGTAAGACAGAGTACAAAGCCGGCCTTGAAAAAAGGTTCCGTAACAAGTAGGAAAAACAAAGAAAAAGCAATAATACGGACAATCGCCGTACAGTAAACGAATTTAAAACAATTCATACGCCGCAAAAAAATAATCATAATTTGCTACTAAAATGAAAAAATAAATAAAAACGAAGAAAGAAGGTGTCGGAAAATGGGCGTTTTATCCCATTTAGAACCTCAAAATGTCTTCCGGTATTTTGAGGAGATTTGCGCAATTCCCCACGCGTCTTACCAAGAAGGGGCACTCAGCGATTATTGTGCCGCATTTGCACAAACGCACAATCTGGTTTATTACCAGGATTCCTTAAAAAATATCATTATTATAAAAGGGGCAAGCGCTGGCTATGAATCTGAAGAACCAATAATTATCCAAGGCCATCTGGACATGGTTTGTGAAAAAGAGCCTGGCTGCCCGGTTGATTTTGCTACCGATGGGATTTCCCCCAAGGTCGAAGGCGATACAATTACCGCCAATGGCACAACGCTCGGCGGCGACGACGGCATTGCGGTCGCTTATGCGCTGGCGCTCTTAGCCGACGATAGCATTTTGCACCCAAAACTAGAAGTTGTATTAACCGTATGCGAAGAAGTAGGCCTCGAAGGCGCCGCGGGGATTGATGTATCTATGTTGGAAGGCCGTAAGCTGCTGAATTTAGACTCGGAAGAAGAAGGCGTCTTCCTAGCAGGCTGCGCTGGCGGCGCCGGCGTTTTGTGCCGCTTTCCCATGCGCACAACCGCATCCTCCGGCCCCCTGCTGACCCTTACCGTAACCGGCCTCTGCGGCGGGCATTCCGGTACGGAGATCGACAAAGGGCGCGCTAACGCCAACCTTTTGATGGGGCGTATCCTGTTACAGCTTTCCAAAACTGTCCGATTCCGCCTAGCCGCCTGGGAAGGTGGTAAAAAAGACAACGCCATACCAAGAACTTGCAGCGCAGCCATCTTCTTAGTCTGCGACCAAGCTTTTGACCATACGGCCGCAGGCGGCTCCGCAGGAAATTCTAAACACATTTCCACAGACGGCTCCACAGGAAACTCCAAACACGGCTCCACAGACGGTTCTGTAGACACCGCCATACAAGCGCTCAAAAAAATACGGCAGGATATCGCATCTGAATACGCGGTAACGGAAAAAGATTTCCGGTTAACGATAGAATCGTCCGGCACACTTTTCGAAATGTGTCCAAATACCTATTCGGACATGCTCGATGAAGCGTCTACCCGCCGGGCGCTCATGCTTGTAAATATGCTACCAAACGGCATCCAGGCAATGAGCGCCGATGTACCAGGCCTAGTAGAGACTTCGTTAAACCTTGGAATTTTGCAGCTACGGCAAACAGAGCTGCTGCTGCACTACGCAGTCCGCAGCAGCGTAGAAAGCGCCAAACAGGCGCTGCTGGACAAGCTGAATTATCTTACCGAATCATCCGACGGTACAGTTGAAATTTCCGGCAATTATCCGTCATGGGAATATAAGCGCCACTCCGCGCTGCGTGACAAAATGATACGCGTATATGAAAAAATGTATGGGAACAAACCAGAAGTCGCAGCAATACATGCTGGCGTAGAATGCGGGCTGTTTGCAGGTAAAATACCGAGCCTAGACTGTATCTCGCTCGGCCCTAACATGCAATCCGTCCACACAACAGAAGAAAGGCTTAGCATATCTTCCGTAAAGCGCGTCTGGGAATACCTGCTTGAAGTCCTAAAAACAAAATAACCGGGCGCGGGCGCATTTTACACACTTGAAACGCTTGCTATACGATATACCAGCACGTTACCGCCATAACCGCACGCTATACGAATATACCGGCACGTTACCACCATAACTGCACGCTATACGAATATACCGGCACGTTTTACTTGTAACGTGCCGGTATATTATGGCAATTGCAATTTCTGCCCCGCATATATTTTATCCATATCATCAATCCCATTCAATTCACAGATTCTTTTCGCCTTCTTCGGCGTCCCATATATTTTTTTGCTAATACCGACAAGGCTGTCCCCCCTTTTTACAATATAATACCCTTGCAGCAAATATGTCTGTGCTTCTGTCAACGACGTGGACGTTTCCGCCTGGTCTGTGGATTCTGTAGAAGAGGCATCCGAAAGCTGCCCGCCGCTGCCATTTGACGTTTCCATCCCCTCATTGGCATCGTTGCTGCCGGATTCTGCCCCATCCTCCTCTGACGTGCCTAACTGGCTGTCTGTTTGCTGGCCAGCATCTTTCGTTATTTCCTCACCGGCTTTTTGCCCCTCTTTTCCCGTCCCTTTTTGCTGTGCATCCGGATTCGCCACGCTGTCCGGCGAGCCTGTACCATCAGCGCCTTGGTGCTGGACGTTCGCGCTCATGGCGGGCGACGTCTGGTTCCCACCGCTGCCGGCCTGTCCCACCCGGCTGGAAATTTGGTTCACGGTAGCCTCCAGGTTTTGCATCTTTTCCACATTGTTGACCGTACTGACGCCCAGTACGCATACTGACAGAACTAAGAGCATACTGGTCGTATACAACACCCCATTCCATTTACGTGTCGCCATTTGCGCTTTTTTATCTAGCATTGCCTGCCGGTAGGAATGCACAGCTGGCTCTGGCGCTTCTTCCAGCGGGATATTTAACTCCCTGCTTTTTTGTGTTTCAATCATATATTCCTGCATTTGCGGGTTTTTCTCATAATAGACGTAATAGCCTTCCCTGCGCTGCAACAAGTTTTTCTCAAAAATGTAAAAAGCTTCTTCATCTTCTACCCCATCCAGCAGCAGCAGCACATTTTTTTGAACATTAAAGTTCTGCTTGTGGTTACGCTCAATTTCCGCCGTTAAGCTTGCCGATGCGCCGCTGACGTCCTGCCCCCACCCGACGATTTCCAGGTTGTCATAATACTGCTTCATTTCCTGGTATACACACGCCCATGTTTCGTCCCGAAATTCTAGAATGCCATCGTGAAAAAAATCATCCTTCACGCGGATCAATCCGCTGATAAAATACCTTGTGACATCCTTGACCCGTTCCAGGCGCCCCAGCAGCACAAATCCCCGGTGGGTCCACTCATCCTGCTGCTGCGGCATATGTAAATAAGTATATACATAATCCTCCAAATAGACCTTCGTATTCCCAGTACTGGTGCCAATCTGGCGGATATTCTTTGGTAGTGTCCCTGACGCATTCTGCTTTTGTTCTGCCATCGCACACACCTCTTTCCCTTTTTCAAGTATGTGCCCAATGTACCATAAAAAGCAGCGCTGTTTTTGACAGATATTGTTGGTAGCGGCGCAGTTTTATTATTTTACCGTTCTGTCCGGCCTTCCAGCGCCGCTACACCTATCGATTACAATTCCACGCGGCCTTCCAGCGCGCGCAGCAACGTTACTTCATCGATATATTCCAAATCTCCTCCCACCGGCACCCCGCTGGCGATCCGCGTAACTTTTATCCCGGTCGGCTTTATTAACTTACTAATATACATGGCGGTTGTCTCGCCCTCTAGGCTTGAATTCGTCGCAATAATCACTTCATCCACGTCCCCATGGAGCCGCTGCATCAACTCCTGCAGCTTGATATCCGAAGGCCCAATGCCAAGCATTGGGGAAATCGCGCCATGTAGCACGTGGTAGACGCCTTCAAATTTTCCAGTTTTTTCGTAAGCGGCCAAATCCCTTGGGTTTTCCACAACCATGATCTGCTTCTGGTTGCGGTCAGGATTTTTACAGATTGGGCATATTTCGTGGTCGGTCAGCGTATAACACTGCTTGCAATAACAGATGTTGCGTTTGGCGTCGATCATAGAATTGGCAAGCGCCTCCACTTCCGCCTGCGGCATGTCTAAAATATGAAAAGCCAGCCTCTGCGCTGACTTTATGCCAATCCCCGGCAAAGATGCCAGGGATTCTATGAGTTTGCTAATTTGGCTGCTGTAATAATCCATATTTAAAACAACCCCATTCCGCCGCCAATGCCGCCGGTAATTTTGCCCATTTTTTGTTGCGAATATTCCTCGATCTGGCGCATGGCTTCATTCGTAGCCGCCATAATCAGGTCTTCTAGCATTTCTACATCGTCCGGGTCTACAGCCTCTGGATCAATTTTCACCTTGGTCACTTCACGTTTCCCCGATACGGTTACTTCTACAACGCCGCCGCCCGCAGTCGCCGTCATTTCTTTTTCTTCCAGTTCTTTCGTGACATCTTCCATCTGTTTTTGCATTTTCTGCGCCTGTTTCATTAAATTCGCCATGTTCCCAGGCATCCCTCCGCCAGGAAAACCACCTCGTTTTGCCATATTGATATCCTCCTTCATATTTTAAATACATGAAACAATCTTGTTTTCGGTTTTCATTCTATTTTTTCCATATATATGCTTCATTTTGCTGGTAATACAGCATGAGAAATGAAATATAAACTATGGGGACATTTAAAATCAACCTTCGCGGCCTTCCCCGTCTTCTTCATATTCAATGTCCATATGGATCACCTGTTTTAAATCCACATAGGCTTCTTCGAAGGCATGCCCGGTATCGTTTAGCTGTATTTGAACCTGTACTTCCTTGCCGACAGCCCGGGAAATAATCGCGGCAATTTCCGCCAGGTGCGTTTCCTCCGAAAGTATTTCGGCGCCGATTGCGTCTTCCAGTACAATCAGCAGCGTATTCTCCCTTCCCAGGCTTAGGTTCGCACCCTGCAAATAGGTCTTTGCCATCCCTGGCATTTCAGACAGGATGCCCCGCCAGTTTCTAACTACTTCTTGTATATCTTGCGGGACTGCTTTTGGAAGGCGTGGCTTTACTTCCGGCGCCTCCTGCGCTGTTTTCATTTCCAGTGCCTGCGCGGCTTTCGCCGGCTGTACGGCAGCGCCCTGTTCGATTTTCTTTTCCAGCTGGTTTAGCCTTGCAACTACCGATTCTTGGTCTTGCTCCATTTGCGGGCAGCACAGTTTAATGAACGCAATTTCCAGCAAAATCCGCTTCTGCGGCGAGTATTTCATCTGGTTGGATAGTTCCGAAAAAATCCGGATATCCCGTATCAGTTCCACAGGCTGGAACATTTGGCAGTCTTCCTTTAACAATAACATGTTTTCACTGGAAACATCCAAGATATCTTCAAAATCCTGGGAACTTTGCAGCAACAGCAAGTTGCGCAGATACCAGGTGCAGTCATTGACAAACTGGACCAGATCCCGCCCTTGCGCCGCGAGTTCTTCTATCTGGCGCATTACGTTTACAATATCGTTGCCGGCAACAGCGCGCAGCATCCTTGAAAACCGTTCCGTATCGACCGCCCCAAGCACTTCAAGCACGTGCTCATACGTAAGCTCCTGCCCCATATAAAAGGCCACGCACTGGTCTAGCAAGCTTAACGCATCGCGCATCGCGCCGTCTGCGGACTTTGCAATATAACGCACGGCTTTTTCTTCCGCCTGTACCTGTTCCTGCTGGATCAGCGCCTGTAAACGCTGCGTAATTACATCCGTCGAAATCCGGTGGAAATCATACCGCTGACACCGGGACAATATAGTCACCGGAATCTTGTGTACCTCAGTAGTCGCAAGTATAAAAATAACATAAGACGGCGGTTCTTCCAGCGTTTTTAACAGCGCGTTGAACGCCCCGGGCGATAACATATGGACTTCATCAATAATATAGACCTTATACCGCCCCTCGGTGGGCGCGTACGTCACTTCGTCACGGATATCGCGGATATTGTCCACACCGTTATTGGACGCTGCGTCGATTTCAATTACATTCATGGAATTTCCGGCGGCAACTGCCCTGCACGACGGGCATTCCCCGCACGGGCTGCCGTCTAATGGGCGTTCGCAGTTTACGGCTTTTGCAAAAATCTTTGCGACAGTCGTCTTTCCCGTACCCCTTGTACCGCAAAATAGGTACGCGTGTCCAATACGCCCTGCTTTTATCTGGTTTTTGATTGTCGTTACAATCGCTTCCTGCCCTTTGACATCTTCAAAATTCTGCGGGCGGTATTTGCGATAAAGTGCTGTATATGACATTTTATTTTCCTCATATAAATCCGGCTGCCGTTTGCATGAAAAGAAAAACTGCTGCATGGATTCCCACACAGCAGATGTTTTCCTGAATCAATCGCCGAAACTGATGCCCGTTAATTTCGCTTCCTTTACAATCTGGGCATTCGGGTCTACTGTTTTTAACTTTCCGGCAACATTTTCCAACGGGACACGCCGTACTTCATCATTGACCATCGCAATCATATAGCCGTAATCTTTCTCCAGGATTGCCTGCGCGGCCTCTGCGCCAAGCCTAGTACAAAGCACGCGGTCGTATGCGGTAGGGCTTCCGCCTCGCTGCGTATGCCCTGGAACGGTAACCCGTACTTCGGTCCCGATTTTTTCTTCAATCTTTTTCGCTATTTCATAAGATACCGATGGATAAGGCTTCTGTTCCATTTTTTTCTTGAACTCTTTTTTACTCTTTTTAAGCAGTTCCGCGTCCTTCTTGGAAATTGCGCCTTCTGCTACTGCAAGGATTGTAAACCCTTTGCCTGCTTTCGTACGATTTTCAATTGCTTCACAAACTTTTTTAATATCATATGGGATTTCCGGCAAAAGGATAATATCCGCACCGCCAGCCAGCCCGGCGTATAACGTCAGCCATCCAACTTTATGGCCCATAACTTCTATGATAAACACACGGTTATGAGACGCCGCTGTCGTATGGATACAGTCAATCGCATCGGTCGCGATATTGATCGCGCTTTGGAAACCAAATGTGACATCCGTCCCGAAAATGTCATTGTCAATTGTTTTCGGCAGATGGATTACATTAAGGCCCTCTTCACGAAGCAGGTTGGCCGTCTTCTGTGTGCCATTCCCTCCAAGGATTACTACACAGTCTAAATTCAACTTGTAATAATTTTGTTTCATCGCCTGTACTTTGTCCAGGCCGTTTTCATCCGGTGTACGCATCAGCTTAAATGGTTGACGAGAAGAGCCGATAATTGTTCCGCCTTTAGTCAGAATTCCAGAAAAATCCGATGAGGATAACAGTTTATAATCTCCGTAGATCATTCCTTTATAGCCGTTTAGAAATCCATAGATTTCCAGGTCCTCAACATTTGCGCTCAGGCCTTTCGCTACGCCGCGCATTGCAGCATTTAATGCCTGGCAATCGCCACCGCTTGTAAGCATACCTACTCTAAGCATCGTTTTATTCCCTCTCTTTCGCTTTGATATAAATGGACTGGTTTTTGACACGTAACCCTTGTCTTCCATATTATAGAATATTCAAGCTAAAGCTGTCAATAATAAGCTTTCATGAATCCATCTTTCCGAAAATAGCTTGTTATTTTTCATGGGGTGGGGACACCCTTTAACAATATCCCGGACGCCGGAACCAGGCAGCAGGCCCGTCCGGATGTTTTTCGAAAATTTTTTGCCATTTTACCCCAAACAGAATCTTTGTTTTCATAATTAAAATGGATTACAGCTGATTTTCCCTGGCACTTCTGGGGAAAAGACATGCAAATGGAGTATTTGGACATTTAAATTTTATGATAGCCAGCTGGAGCCAGGCCGCAAGCCCTCCCGGATGTGACTACGCAGGGATGTTAGAAATTCTTAG
>CASUON010000139.1 GCA_949457475.1 uncultured Lachnospiraceae bacterium | reverse complement strand
GACGTGTGCGCTTCGCCGTTTGTTCCAGGCCCCTTTCTGTTCTAGCCGCGGCAAAATTCCAATACCTCCTGGTAGGCCATCGTTCCGCCAAATAAGTCCAGCGCGCTGCCTACCGTTACGTGCAGCCGGTTTTTCCCATATTTTTTTAGTTCCTCCAAATCTGCGAAGCTGCCTACGCCGCCGGCATATGTGACTGGGCACCCATCCCAGTCCCCGAGCAGCTGCACAAGCCCGGTTTCAATGCCCGACGCCCGGCCTTCCACATCCGCGGCGTGGATCAAAAATTCATCGGCAAAATCCGCCAGGGCGTCCAGTAGCTTTAACGAGACTTGCTCATTTGTAAATTTCTGCCAGCGGTCTGTGACAATATAATACGCGCCGTCACGCCAGCGGCAGCTTACGTCCAGCACCAGCCGTTTCCTGCCTACCGTATCGGACAGCCGCCGCAGGTTTTCGTAATAAATCCTGCCGTCTTTAAACACATAGGAAGTCACAATCACATGGCTCGCCCCCGCCTCCAGAAAGGCCCCCGCGTTTTCCGGCGTAATCCCCCCGCCTATCTGCAGGCCGCCGGGATACTGCGTCAGCGCATGGAGCGCCTGCGTCTTTGTCGCTTCGTAATCCAAAGTCCCCGGCGGGTTTAGCATAATCACATGCCCGCCACGCAGGCCGTCTTTTTTATAAAATTCTGCAAAATAAGCGGCGTCCTGCTCCGAAACAAAATTTTCCTGGGCTATACTTTCAGCGCTCGCCCCCGCGGGCGTCTGTCCATAGCCCCTTTGGCCCGGCCCACACCGCATTTGTTCTGCCTGGGCCGCACCGGCCCCGTCTTTTAGGCTTCCGCCCACAATCTGTTTGACCTTGCCGTTGTGAATATCAATACATGGCCGAAATTCCATAACCGCACCTCGCTGACTGAATTTAGAATCAATAAAAAAACTATATAGAGGATACCATATCATGAAAAAAAATAAAACCAAAAAATTATTTTGAAATAATAACAGAATTTTCGAAAGTAAGATTGACTTTACACTTAACATATTGTAGAATTGACCAAATTACACAAAATTTGCATAAGTTAACTGCAAAGGAACACGGCGCTTAAAAAACTATCTAAAAGAAAGAGAGGACACAAGACATGGCAACAGTTATTGGCGAAGGGATCACATTTGACGATGTACTTTTAGTTCCGGCATATTCAGAAGTTACACCAAATATGGTCGACCTGACAACGAAGCTTACTGACAACATTACACTGAATATTCCAATGATGAGCGCAAGTATGGATACGGTAACCGAACACCGTATGGCGATCGCCATGGCCCGTCAAGGCGGCATCGGCATTATCCATAAAAACATGTCCATCGCAGCCCAGGCGGAAGAAGTGGACAAAGTAAAACGTTCTGAAAACGGCGTCATTACCGACCCATTCTCACTCTCCGAAGACAACACGCTGGCGGACGCCGACGATTTGATGGCAAAGTTCCGCATATCTGGAGTGCCAATTACCAATGGCAGCAAACTCGTAGGCATTATCACGAACCGCGATCTGAAATTCGAAACAGACTTCTCAAAAAAAATCAAATACTGCATGACTTCCGAAGGGCTGATTACCGCACCGGAAGGCATTACATTAGAAGACGCAAAAAAAATACTGGCGAAGGCGCGCAAAGAAAAACTGCCGATCGTTGACAAAGACAACAATTTAAAAGGCCTAATCACGATCAAGGACATCGAAAAGCAGATCAAATACCCGGCGTCCGCAAAGGACGAGCAGGGGCGGCTTTTATGCGGCGCAGGCGTCGGCATTACCGCGGATATGATGGACCGCATCGACGCGCTTGTCAACAACCATGTGGATATTATTGTCGTAGATTCCGCGCATGGGCATTCCAAAAACATCTTAGACGCCGTACGCAAAATCAAGGACACCTATCCGTCCCTTCCGGTCATTGCCGGCAATATCGCTACCGGCGCCGCCGCCAGGGCTTTGATCGAAGCAGGGGCGGACTGCGTAAAAGTCGGCATTGGCCCAGGCTCCATCTGCACGACCCGCGTAGTAGCCGGCATCGGCGTGCCGCAGATTACGGCGATTATGGACTGCTACCAGGTAGCCAAGGAGTACAATATCCCGGTCATCGCGGACGGCGGCATTAAATACTCCGGCGATATGACAAAAGCGCTCGCAGCCGGCGCCAACGTATGTATGATGGGTTCGATGTTCGCCGGATGCGACGAAGCCCCGGGCACGTTCGAATTATACCAGGGCCGCAAATACAAAGTATACCGCGGCATGGGTTCTTTGGCAGCGATGGAAAACGGCAGCAAAGACCGCTATTTCCAGGAAAACGCAAGAAAACTCGTCCCGGAAGGCGTAGAAGGGCGCGTAGCTTACAAAGGCTCCGTAGAAGACACAGTGTTCCAGCTGATCGGCGGCATCCGCTCCGGCATGGGCTACTGCGGCTGCGCGACGATCCCGGCCTTGCAGCAGCAGAGCAAGTTTGTAAAAATATCCGCCGCTTCATTAAAAGAAAGCCACCCGCACGATATCCATATTACAAAAGAAGCGCCAAACTACAGTATAGACGAATAATATATTCTATAAAATACCGTCCCGGCAGAGCCAAAACACGATCCCCTGTTTTCCTTCTGCCGGGGCGGGATACAGGCTAGGCGGTAATACGCTCGTTACTTTTCATGGGGTGGGGATATCACATAAAAACAAGAAAAAATAGGCTGTTATCCCGCAGTTAAATTCTGCAACAGTTTTTAAGTTTTGTGCTACCCGGACGCTGGGACCAGGCCGCAAGCCCCAGCTGGCTATCATAAAATTGAAATACCCCAGCACACCATTTACCCGTCTTTTCCCAAAAAGTGCCAGGGAAAATCGGCTGCACATATTACAACTTATTCATATGCAATTTCTATTTTAAAATGGAAACGAATGTTCCGTTTGGGGCAAAATGGCAGAAGGTTTTTGAAAAACAGCCGGACGGGCCTGCTGCCTGGTTCCGGCGTCCGGGATACAAAACTATTCACGGTTTGTTGGATAACAGCCTATTATTTTTCTTTTTATGGTATATTCTGCATATCCCCCACTCCGTGAAAAGTAACATACGCTCTAATATTTTGGAAAAATATAGCGAATACTGGGTTGCATAACGGCGCTATATTCGCTATACTATTGTTTGTAAAGATTTTTTGTGACGGGGTTCACAAAAGAAAATTTCAGAAAGGGGATCATTATGAAAAAACTATTTCAACAAATTACCTGCCTTTTGCTTGCACTTATGCTATTCGCAGGCGTGGCTACCGCACATCCGGCACTGGTAAAGGCTGCCAACGGAGATGACGATGAATATACGACGCTTTATTCATCCTCTTCCCTCGAAACCGCTACCGCAGGCGTTGCAAAGTCACATACGTTTACAACAAAAACAACTGGGGCATTATACATCGACTTAATCTTTTCCCAGCCAACGGCGTTTTCTTTCCAGTTAAAAGCGGCAAATGGCGACAGCATCGACTATGGCACAATTTCCGATACCGACGAATACTGGCAGCCATATTATGAAGGCACCGCATACATCTATGAACTCCCGTACAAATCCGCTGCGGTTGGTACTTTTGTTTTTGAACTCACGACATTGGTAGACACCTCCTATGCATTGGTAATCGACCAGGGCAAGCCTGCGGCGTCGATCAGCAACACCAACATCAAAATCACCGAAGGGTTTACCGATAAGCTGACCATCCAAAACCCATCTGGCAAAATCAAATGGTCATCCAGCAATAATAAAATTGCTACCGTAAATGCAAAAGGCGTAGTCAGCGCAAAAAAAACGGGTTCTTGTATAATTACAGCTACAACAGAAGACAATACAAAATTAAAATGCAAAGTCAAAGTCCGCAAAAATGTATATACAAGGACCAAACATACAAATGCCGACGCTGACAACGGCAGCGTAACTGCTTATATCTACAAAGCTTCTACCGACGCCAGCGGCAACCTCGTATGCAAATTCCGTGTCATTAACAACACAGGCAACACAATCACAAAGCTTTCCGATATGCGGATTTCCGTACTTAACGAAAAGAAAAAGACTGTATTCAGCTACAAGGTCGGCTCTAAGCCAATCAGCGTATCAAGCTACAAATACAAAGACGGCAGCATTACCATTCCAAAATCTGCTGTAAAAAAATGCGACCTGGTAAAAGCTGATATCCGTTTCACTGGCGAATACAATTATTACGGATAAAAAAAGCGGGCGTTGCCCGCTTTTTTTATCCTGCCTTGCGGCTGCGTTTATGCCTTGCCGCTACGCTCACTTACGTTTATTGCCCGTTGCGTCAGTTTTAGACGTACCGTTCGTACCATTCGCACCGTCGACTGCGTTCGCCGCATCGTCGCCTAAATCTTCCACTCCGTCAATCACGTCCCGGCCTACGTCTTCGGCGCCGTCTATTACGTCATCTACTATATTTCCGCCATTTCCTGCACCATCTGTATTAGTTGTACCGTCCGTCGTTCCATTCGTACCGTTTACTCCAGTCGTACCATTCGTATCAGTCCCGCCATTCGTGCCGTTTACGCCGTTCGTACCATTTACATCGTTTGCGCCGCTGGTCGCGTCATTGACGTTGTGGTTCACATCCGAGCCTGCCCCATCGCCTGTCCCTTTATCGTCCGCAACGCTGTTTGCGCCGCCTGCGCCATTATTTGTCTCGTTATTCTGCGTAGAGCTGTTCTGCTCATTCTTGCTCCGGTCTGGTCCACATGCCGCAGTAAGCGACAGCGCCAACACCGTCAACAGGCCTAACATTAATTTCTTCATACTATTCACTCCTTTTTTATCGTATGATTTTTTATCGTATGATACATGCACCGCATGTTATCATAGCATTATTGTCTCCATCACATAATAAACTATACATTATTTGCGCATCTTCGGCTGGAAAATGAGCGATGCCAAATATCCAAGCACCAGCGCCCCGGACACGCCCACCGCACAAGAGGTAAAACCTCCCATAAACAGCCCGATAAAACCATTTTGGTCAACCGCTTCTTTCATCCCTTTCCACAGCAGGTTGCCAAACCCAAGCAGCGGCACGCTCGCGCCCGCGCCCGCATACCGCACCAGCGGTTCATATATGCCGATCGCGCCAAGCACCGCGCCAGTACAGACGAGCGTCACCATAATCCTACCCGGAAGCATCTTCGTCTTTTCCATTAAAATCTGGGCCAGCGCACAGATCAGCCCGCCTACCCAGAACGCATTTATATAATCCAATGTCCTTCTCCTTTCTTATCCGATGTAGCCTGTAGCTTTTTATCGATTCCAGCCAGTAAGGAATCCATTCCACTATTCCATCTCTATTGTTTTAATCAGCCGCTTCAATCACCACTCCATGCGCCGTCCCTGGCACGTTCTGCCCTTCATTGAAGCTGACCTGTGACAGCATGGCCCCGGTGGGGACGAACAGTATCCGCTTCAAGTTTCCAGACGCCAGCTTCGGCAGGAAATACGCGCTTAACGTAACCGCTGAACATCCGCAGCCAGAACCGCCGGACTGCGTCCCCTGCCGCTGTGCGTCAAAGATTTCAATGCCGCAGTCTGTGTGGTTTTTGCTGATATCGTATCCTTCATCGCCAACCAGTTTCCACAAAATTTCCTGACCGACATAGCCAAGGTCACCGGTAATAATCAGGTCATAATCCTGCGGCCCCCTGCCAAAATCTTCAAAATTTTGTACAATCAGCTTCGCCGCAGCCGGCGCCATAGCCGCGCCCATATTCATGGAATCCCGCACGCCATAGTCGGTAATTACCCCAGTCGTAATTCCTGTGATCTTTGCCTGCCCCTGCCCTTTTGCAAGTACAAAGGCCCCGCTCCCTGTAACCGTCCAGGTAGCTGATAAGGGACGCTGGTTGGCATATTCCACGGGAAAGCGGAACTGCTTTTCCGCGCTTGCAAAATGGCTGGAAGTAAGCGCCAGTACACGGTCCGCATAGCCCGCCGCCACGCACATGGCCCCTAACGACAACGCCTCCCCACAGGTAGAACACGCCCCATACAGGCCAAACAACGGAATCTCATAATCCATTAGTCCAAAGGAGGTCGCTATCGTCTGCCCCAGCAAGTCTCCGGCAAAAACGTAGCGGATGTCTTGTGGCTTAACGGACGCCTTTCCCATAGCCAGCGCCGCTGCTTCTTTTTGCATGCTGCTTTCCGATGCCTCCCAGGAATCCTCTCCAAACTTATCGCTGTCACATACCATATCAAATGATTCACCAAGCGGCCCTTCCCCCTCCTTTTTCCCCACTACAGAAGCACTGCTTAAAATAAAAGGAGCCTCCGCAAACTGGAGGCTCTGACTTCCCATCTGCTGTGTCATACTGATTCTCCTTTTTTCGACGTATGGACAGGCAGGCCGTCCCGCCTGTCTTGCGTCTGTCTTTGTTCCTTCTCAGTATCCCCACAAATGGGATGTTTATTCTATTTTTTTCATCCAGCGGTTCCCATCCATATAACGACAACCGGGCTTGGTTATTCCATTTTTTTCATCCAGCGGTTCCCATCAACAAAAAAGACAACGGTAAGGAACGCACATGCCGCAATCAATAGATACAGCCGCGCGCCTTCTTGGTTTAAAAACGACAGCCAGCTGGTTTCCGTCCACAGGACCGATACAAGGTTCATTGTCCCATGCGCCGCCATCGCTGTCACAAGGCTACCAGTCTTGCCTACAATATAAGCCAGCAGCAGCCCGGCCGCAAACGCATACAGGCACTGAACCAGGTTAAAGTGCAGCAGCCCGAAGATCAAGGCCGACCACACCGCGGCCGCGGCTTTGCTCCCTTTTTCACAAAAACGCCGGTAGACCAGTCCGCGGTAGACAATCTCTTCCAGCACCGGGGCAATCACGCACAGCGTCAGCACTTCAAACAACAGGCTGTTTCCATAAAAAACGTCCGTAACATGCCGATATCCCGGGGACGCTTGCCGTAGCCTAGATAAATAGATCATCTGGTTGCATGCGATCCCCCAGACAACGACCCCGCTTACATAGCAAAATGCCGCCGGATAACAGTAAAACCCCCGACCGGGCGACCGGAGCAATATCCGTTCTATTTTCAGCGCCCACCAGCCAAACACAGCCAGCCCGGCAATCGACGTCATCGCCTGCATCGCAAGCCCCGAAGCGCCCAAACCAGAAGCCAGCGGATGCAGCAGCAGATAGAGCACATTGCTAAATAACGTATATAGCAGCGCCGGAC
This sequence comes from uncultured Lachnospiraceae bacterium, assembly GCA_949457475.1. Classification (GTDB taxonomy): domain Bacteria; phylum Bacillota; class Clostridia; order Lachnospirales; family Lachnospiraceae; genus Eubacterium_J. The sequence goes on along the minus strand of CASUON010000139.1, from coordinate 1,533 downwards.
TCGCCGCGTAGCAGGCTTCTTTCCATCTTATGCCATTCCTGTTTTTCGTTCCCTCTTGGCTTTTTGCTTTGTCCACGTTTCTACCCTAACTCCCATTCTGCCCAGTTTTATTCCTGCTTGGCTTTTTGCTTTGTCCACGTTTCTACCCTAACTCCCATTCTGCCCAGTTTTATTCCTGTTTTATTCCCGGCTTTTCTTGACATTTCATTTTTAGCAGCTAACGATTCCTTGGCTTTTTACATTATATTTCATTTTTAGCAGCTAACGATTCCTTGGCTTTTAACACTTTATTTCATTTTTAGCAGCTAACGATTCCTTGGCTTTTCACATTTTATAAATGTTGCGCACGCCCCCTTGCAACGGGAGGAACGTACCAAGGTTTATGGCTGTGACTCTAACCTTTCATACATGTTGCGCACGCTCTCTTGCAGCACCGGATGCACATACCAAGGCGCAATTTCACAAAGCGGCCCCAGTACGAACCCGCGGTTTTGCATATCCGCATGCGGGATCGTAAGTTCCGGCGTATTTATGACCAGATGGTCGTAAAACAAAATATCCATATCCAGCGTCCGCGGCCCCCACCGGACATCCCTGGTACGGCCTGCGTCCCTTTCGATATTATGCAGCAGCTCCAAAAGCGCCGCAGGCTGAAGCACCGTCTCCAAATGCAGGGCGCAGTTTAAAAACGGCCCCTGTTCCACCCCGCCATATGGCTGCGTTTCCACAATGCTGGAAACCTCGCGTACACGGCATGACGCCTGCGCGTCCAGTTTTGCAATCCCTTTTTGAATATATGCTTCCCGGTCCCCCATATTGGAACCGATACCCAGGTATACCTGGTGGCGCGTCCGCTCGATCGTAACACATACATTTTTGATCGGAAGGCCGATCGGCGCCCATGGCTTTTTTACTTTGACACGGATTTTCTGTATCTGCCCATACTGCTGCAACAGCTCTTCCGCCAGATGTTCCGCTGCCGCTTCGATCAGGTGGAACGTGTGCTCCTGCATATACTTTGTGACAAAATGGCAGATCACTCCGTAATCAATCGAATCAGACAGATTATCTGTCATACCCGCCTTGCATAAATCGACATCGGCAATTACCGATACAAGAAACTGCTGCCCTAAAATATTTTCCTCTGCATATACTCCATGCTTTGCATAAATTGTCAAATCCGAAATTGTAATCTGATCCATGATCGCTTCTTTCCTCCCCTTGCATCCTGCCTTATCCTTGGACTTTCATCCGTCGTATATCATTTCATTGCCAAATCAGCCAGCGCTTATGACAACCGCTTATCTGTTGGACTTTCATCCATAGTATATCATTTCATTGCCAAATCAGCCAATATTTATGACAACCGCTTATCCATTAGGCTTTCATCCATAGTATAAAATAGCCTCGGCCATGCGGACGGCACGTACATTCTCTTTTACATCATGTACCCGTACAAACATGCAATGCTTGATCACCGCAAAAACAGTCGCAGCCAGCGTCCCTTCCAGCCGCTCCCCTCCCGGCAGCCCA
>CASUON010000138.1 GCA_949457475.1 uncultured Lachnospiraceae bacterium | reverse complement strand
TAAACGGGAGCGCAAGTATCCATACAAATAATAAGCCTGCCCACAAGCCAATATGCCCTGTTAGGTTCCGTTTGGCAATTGCTTTGTTAAATAAGGATGTCTTTGACTTCATATTCAGCACCTCCCAGCTCGTAAATAAAAATTTCCTCCAAAGTCAACGGCAGGACATCCAATAAAATTGGATGCAGAGCGGCGATCCGTTCCCGCATCATTTCCTGCTTTCCACGGATAATCAGCGTATGCACCCGGCCCGCCTGCGTCCGGTGCAAGACTTCCAGTTCCTCTGGGATATCCGGCATTTGTTCGCTTTCAAACGCAACCTGAATTTTGGACACCCCTCCCTGCAGGTCATCCAGCGATTTTTCCATAATCACTTTGCCATGATGCATAATGCCCACATGGTCGCAGACGTCTTCCAATTCCCGCAGGTTATGGGATGATACGAGCACCGTCGTGCCATGCTCCGTTACATCCGCCATTAAGATGCTCCATATCTGGCGGCGCATCACCGGGTCCAGCCCGTCTACCGGTTCATCCAGGATCAAAAGCTGCGGCCTGCAGCAAATGGCGAGCCAGAAAGCCACCTGTTTTTGCATTCCCTTGGACAGCCTGCGGATCGCCCGTTTCCGGTTAATCGACGGAAAACACTCCTGCAGCCGTTCAAACAGGCCGCTGTCAAATGTCCCATACATGTCTTTATAAAATTTCATCATATCATTCAGGTTTGCCTGGTTAAAATAGAAAATATCGTCCGGTATATAGGCGATACATGCTTTGAGTGCCGCATTTTCGTACACAGGTGCGCCTTTGACGCGGATTTCCCCTTCATCTTGACGGTAGGCCCCGGTAATATGGCGGATAATGGTAGATTTACCGGCCCCGTTTGGCCCGACCAGGCCGTAAATCGCCCCCTTTGGCACATGCATGTTTGTCTGGTCTAGCGCCACAAATGAATCAAACTTTTTCGTTACATTAATAACTTCAATCATTTTGATACCCCCCCCTGCTGCTTCAACACGTCAATCCGTTCTTTCAGCTCCTCCGGCTGTTTATGCAAATACAGCAGCTCTATGACAGATTCATCAAATTGTTTCATAAGCTCCTCTTGTCTGCCGGAACTGACGTCGCTTAAAGGCGCCGCAAAACTCCCGCGTCCGGATATCGTATAACTGAACCCTTCCTGCTCCAGTTCACGGTAGGCTTTTTGTATCGTATTTGGATTTATGGCAAGCTGGCTGGCCAATTCCCGCACGCTCGGCAGCTTTTCATCCTGGCGGATAATGCCTGATAAAATCAGTTTGCGCAATCCGTCTTTGATCTGTTCATAAATAGGCTTCGCATCGCGGTAATTGAGTTCTAGCATTTGTATGTCCTCCTTCCTATATGATATGGCAGTAATGATTCCGCTTGTGTTTAGCACCTGCCCAAAATCATAAACACCTAGCATCCGCAATCATCCCCTCCCTACCCTTCTATTCTCTGCCGCATAAATGAATCCCCAGAAACGGTTACGGTGCCGGACACTGTTATCGTTATCCTTCGCCCACTATTTCCTAATTTATTGCCCGTCGTCCAGTGCCCGTAACCGCTGCAGCCATCAAATGCAGCATGGCAGGTGCTTTTGTGTGGTGTGATGTATTATATGTACTGCGTGTATTATTTGTACTAGTACACATTAACACTAAATATTGGATTTGTCAAGAGCAAAAATATACGCCGGATGACAATCATCCGGCGTATTTAACGCGCACACCTCAAAATACATGAAACTCACACCTGGCGCTGGTTATACATAAACATTGACAACCATAGCGTATTTCACTCATGCACTCCAAAATACATGAAACTCACACCTGGCGCTGATTATACATAAACATTGACAATGATGCAGCAATCACAAGCGCATACCCGACAAAGCTGTATACGTCCGGTATTTCCCCAAATAAAACAAACCCGAATGCAGCCGCAAACAATACCTGCGAATAATCATAGACCGATATCTTTTTCGCGGGGGCATAGGTATAGGCCGCTGTAATGGAAAACTGTCCGCCTGCCGCGCATAAGCCAGTCAGCAGCAGCATTGCCGTCTGCGCCATAGACATCGGCGTAGCGTGCAGCAAAATCCACGGCGTGACAGCCAGGCAGGAAAACATCGAGAAATAAAAAACAATCACCGGCCCTTTTATTTTCAACATACCCAGTTTCCGCACCATCGTATAGGCAATACCGGCCCCCATGCCGCCGCATACCCCAATAAATGCCGGAAACAGCGCCGTATTGTCAAACCCCGGTTTTACGATAAACAAACACCCGCAAAAAGCAGTGGTAATACACGCCGCCTGAACGGGCCGTATGCCCTCTTTTAGCAGGATACAGGAAAAAATAACCGCAAAAAAAGGCGACAGCTTATTTAAAATAGAAGCGTCCGCTACAAGCAGATGGTCTACCGCGTAAAAATTGCAGAGGATACCAACTGTGCCAAAAACACAGCGCAGTGCAAGGGCCAGGCGCGCCTGCTTTGGTATATGCAACACGCCCCGTACGTTCCCTTTGTTGTTCCGCAAAATCACTGCCCCGGCAAAAACAGCCGCAACCAGGTTGCGGAAAAAACTTTTTTGTACGGATGGAATATCCCCCGCCAGCCGGATACAGACGTTCATACATGCAAAGCAAAATGCGGACAGTACGATCATCCATACGCCGCGGATATAATTGTCCTGTTGCCTGCCCCCCATTTTTTTCGTTTCCTTTCGTATAAATAAAATATGCCGTATCAGCATCATATGCGCGCCATACAGCCTTTTCCATTTACAATACCACAAGTATCCGTAAAGTCAAGGGAAACCCTCACTTTTTAGCGCTGCAACAAAATTTTAGAAAAGCTTCGATTTTTTCTTTACGATTACTTTACAATCCTTTAAAATAGAAGTAAAATTATAAGTAAAGGAGAAACGAAATGTCACAAAACCCAATTGTTACAATCGAAATGGAAAACGGCGATATCATGAAAGCGGAGTTATACCCAAAAATTGCACCAAATACAGTTAATAACTTTATCAGCCTGGTTCAAAAAGGTTTTTATAACGGCACTATTTTCCACCGCGTCATCAAAGGCTTTATGCTGCAGGGTGGAGACCCGCAAGGCACAGGAATGGGCGGCCCTGGCTACTGCATCAAAGGAGAATTTGCTCAAAACGGATTCGAAAATAACCTTGCGCATGACCCAGGCGTCCTATCAATGGCACGCACCATGGCGCCTGATACAGCCGGTTCCCAGTTCTTTATTATGCATGAAAAATCCCCGCACCTGGACGGGGCATATGCAGCATTTGGTAAAATTACAGAAGGTATGGATGTCGTAAATGCAATTGCCAGCGTTTCTACTGATTACAATGACCGTCCGCTCGAAACACAGAAAATGAAAAACGTAACAGTCGACACGTTCGGCATTGACTACCCGGCACCAGAAACTTGCTGATACTAAAACGGCGGCACGCCGTAAACATGAGGAGGAAACTATGGCTTATAAAAATTTGGAAGAATTCAGCTCCATGCACCTGGATGTATTAAGAGAAATCGGCAATATTGGTTCCGGCCATGCTGCAACGGCGCTTGCATCACTGTTAAATACAGTTGTGGACATCGAAGTCCCGGTCATCAGCTTAATCAGTTATGACAAGGTTGCCGACTATCTGGGCGGCAAACGGACAAAAGCCCTTGGCATGACGGTTGCCCTGGAAGGCGATATTCGCGGCTGCATGCTGGAAGTCGTACATTTGGACTTCGCCAGAAAGCTAATCAACACCTTTTACACAAAAGATATTTCAGAATTCTCAGAAATCGACGATATGGACATTTCTGTCGTCCGTGAAATGAGCAACATTACAACTGCAGCATATGTTAATTCCATGGCGGCCATGACACAATTATTTATCAATATCCAGCCTCCGGAAAGCTACTGCGACAATGTATCCAGCCTAATCGCCATCCCGGCGGAAAAACTATCGCGCAGCTTTGACGAACCAGTCTTGTATATTGATGAAAAACTGCATATTGGAGATACTGAGATAAAAAGCGGATTGATCTTAGTCCTGGATTCCAATTCCATCCAAATACTGTTCCAAAAATTGGGCATGCCTTTTTTATAATCCTTTTCCAAATAAAACACAGCCGTCAGGATTTCCCTCTCCTGGCCGGCTGTGTTTTTTCATCTTCCATTCATCATTCTTCCAGTGATTCTTCATCTTCTACTGCCGCCGCTGTACCCGCAACAGTCGCTGCAACGGTAACTACAACGACAATGATGACAAGCAGGATCAAGATTCCAAGAAACCAAATTATTTCCATATTCAGACCTCCAATTTTCAGTTCCAGCCGCTGTTCCTCCGCGAAACGCAACACCACTGTGTTTTCTACAGCCTGTTTCATTTTACCACGCTTAGGAATTTTTTACAACCTTTGCTTTTTTACTCAGCCCCGCATCCAGCATACCTGTACGGTATGTAGATACCAGCCCTTTTGGAACCTTGATTTTCAGTGAAGCTTTTGTATTTTTAAAAGCGTAGTCGCCAAATTCCACAAGCTGCTTTGAAAAGATCGTCATCTTGTTCATACTGGAGCAATTCTGGAACACGCGGTTGCCGATGACACGTACGTATTTTCCGATCGTAACACTAATAATAAATGAATTCCCCTGGAACGCCTTCGCATTGATACGTGTTACCCGATAACTGCGCCCGCCAAACGTAACGGTATCCGGTATTACCAGCTTTGACTCAGTATCATCTTCAATACCCATCAGTTTGACTTTTCTACCTTCATAATCGGAAATCTTATAAACGAGATTATCAATGATAACAAGGCTGCCCTTTTGATAATCCTTTTCCTCATCTTCCCCCGGCTCATCCGTCCAAGAGATCAGCCAGACCGCATTTACGACCATATCCGACGTTACTTTTTTATACCCCTCCGTTGACCAGGTAAGCTTATATCCCTTCCTCGTCCAGTTTGGGGCTGTCGCCGCCCCTCCTTCTTCAATGCCGCCGACAATCGTTTCATTTCCGGTAAAAGAATCGCGAAACGTCACTGAATACAGCTTCTTCCAGACCGTACTAACGGTACGGTCCCCCTGTATAATCGTATTGGAATCAAAATTATCCGACCAGCGCAGCACATAGCCCGGGCGCTCCCATCCAGTCGGCGTTTCCACTTTCTGGCCATTCATGACCGTTTTCACCACTACGTCCTGCGTATACGTATTGTAAAACGTCACTGTACATTCTACCTGTTTCTTTAAATTATTGCTCTCCGTATACTTCTCAGCAGGGCTGCCGCTGCTGCAGATAATTACCAAGCGGTCAGAACATTTTCCAAATATCTGCGTCCCCAGCTCAGTAACAGAATCAGGGATTTTCACCTCTTCTAACGCCGTACACTCATAAAACGCTTTTTCGCCAATCTTTTTTACGGTATTGGGTATTTCAACCGACACAATGCCTGCACAGCCATAAAAGGCTTCGTTTTTTATCGCGGTAACATTTTCTGGAAACTGGTTGATCGTTCCTGCCGCCGTTCCTGATGGACAGCACAGCAATACATTGCTCAGCCCGCTCTCTTTATAATATAGAATACCGTCTTTTACAAAAAACAACGCGTTGTCCCGGATTTTAATGCCATTGTTCAACCCGTCTAGCAGGTCGCAGTCCGCAAAAGCGCCGCCTGCAATCCATGTAACGTTCGGCCCTATCTCCACGCTTCTTAACATACTACAGCCCATAAACGCCTCATCCTGGATGATCTGTCCGCTACTGCCGCGTATCTGGTCGCCAAGCATAATACCAGATAATGCCGTACATCCATAAAAGGCACGGCTTTCCACCTCACGTACGGCCAACGAGCCATTATATACCCGCTCAGAACCGTCATCCGCTTCGGAATAGGTCTGGATCGTCATTAAATTCGTACAGTTTGCAAAAGCGCTCCGCCCAATATAATGAACCGTGTCCGGCAGTATCAGGCTGGTCAGCGAAGTGCACCCTTCAAACACATTGTGCAAAATACCCGCGACCTGTACGTCTTTTTCCTCCCCGCCGTCTTCTGGCACATACCGGATCGTCCTTTCAATTCGCAGTTCTCCGTTTTTCACCGCGTTCGTACGGTAGCTTTCCACATTTGCCACATATCCGTTTTCTGTACCAGTAAACGTATAGGTAATATCGCTGCCTTCCGGTGTATATTTCCGCTCCGGGAGTTCGGCCGCGTCCGCCGAACCTACCCGTAGCAGCAGGCATACAGACAGTACTGTTAAAAACAGTATGCCTCGACGCCATCCAATCTGTCCTGCTTTTCTTTCCATTTGTCGCTGTCCCCCGTCCTTACAGCCGTTTCATCACCGGCTTTTTTATGCCCGCTTTTTTTAACATCGATTTATATTTAGACTGTTTTGAATAATACGTATAACATATTGCTTTTGCATGTATCTTAAGGAACGCCTTGCCGCCAATGCTTGTAATCGCTTTCGATTTTAGTTTCAGCGTCTTAAGCTTGGCACACCCGTTAAACGCGTTCGCGCCAATCTTTTTAATGTTCTTATTCACGATCAGTTTTGTGACCTTTGCGTTTCCTTTGACTGCTTTTGACGCGATTTCCGTAACTTTATATTTTACCCCGTCAACCGTAATTGCCGCCGGTACATCTACCTTCTTTGCTTCGGCTTTGGAAAGGCCTACAAATTTCACCGTAGGACTTTTAATATTCGCAGAAGTTACTTTATATTTATTATTCCCTTTTGTCAGGCTGCTGCCTTTCGCCTGTGGCCGGACGGTATCCGGGTCTAGGATTTCTCCGGTTGAATTGTTCTGCCAGATCGCATGTACCGTATAGTTGCGGTCTACCCCTACCGTTATATCCTGGTCCCAAGACAACGTATAATCCGCCATACTCCATGCCGGTGGCGTCGGAATCTCATCTTTTACAACCTGTACGGTCTCTGTCTTTCCATTAAATGAATCTACGAACTGGACATCATATACTTTTTCCCACTTTGGATACAACCTAATATCCTGTTTTACGCTCGTATAATCGCCGCTCCATGTCATCCGGTAGCCTTCTCGCGGCGTTACTTCTGGTGGCTGCGCATCCCTGCCTTCTATCACATTTTGCGCGGACAACAGCGTAGAAAACAGCTCATTGCTATAAAAGCTGACCGTATACGTACGTTCCACGGACAATCCGTTATTTGCCGCATAAATCGCAGCCTGTGAACCGCTCTGGCACAAGATCGTTACTGTCGTCCCACGGAATACGCCGTTGCCAAGCGACGTCGTCTGCGTTGGAATTGTAATCTCCCGTAAAGAATCGCACTGCGCAAAGGCCTGGTCGCCAATTGCCGTGACACTCTGCGGCACGACAAATTCTTCAAGCGCTTTACATCCCTGAAACGCATAACTATTAATTACGGAAAGGCGGTCCGGCAAATTTACTGTTTTCAACACTTCACAACCCTGAAACGTCTTGCTATTGATCGCAGTTACTTCCGGCGGCAGCGTAATTTCAGTGAGGGCAACCGCCCCTTTAAAAGCCTCCGCCCCAATCCCGATCAGCCCTTCCGGAAATGTTACAGACTTCAATTTCCTGCATTCTTCGAATGCGCCTTCCCCAATCGTTTTGATCGTAGCCGGCAAATCGATCGTTTCCAAGTTCACCGAACCCCAAAATGCCCCTTCGCCAATTGACGTAAGCGTCTCCTTCACCAACTCCGGCACGGTATAGGTCTTATCTTTATTATTTAACGGATACTGTTCCAACGTGTATGTACCCGTGCCGCTTTGCGTCGTATAGGAATACAAGCAGCCTTCAATCACCTTATATTTCGGATTCCCTTCCGATACAGAAATGCTGTTTAACGCCACGCAATCGGAAAACGCATGATTGCCAATTGACGTTGTAGACGCTGCAATCGTTATCTTTTCCAGGTCATGGCAGGCAAAAAATGCCTTGTCTCCAATTTTTCGCATACCGTAGGTTTTGCCGTTGCTGTCTATGCCGCCCAGCATCGTTACAGATTTCAAGCTGAGCTGCCCGTTAAATGCGTCGCCTTCAATCGATGTAACCGGATACTCTACCGTAATCGTCGGTACGCTTGCAGTCGTCGGCTTTGTCGCTTTCGACGCTTTTACTGCTTGTATCGCCGCTACCTGCCGTATCGCCGCCGGCGATACATTTTGCGGTTTGGACGCTACAGTCGGCGTGGTAGCTTTTGGTGTGGTCGTTTTCGGCGTCGATGTCTTTGGCTTCGTCGTCTTAGGCGTCGTTGCCTTTGTCGCCGTCGTTTTTGTTGCGCCGGTCGGGCTAGTAGCCCCTGTTGGCGTGGTAGCCGCTACCGTCCTTTTATATAAAATTTTTGTCGGAATTGTAATATCCTTTGCGGTACCGCCATATCCGGTTATAACCGCTTCTGTGCCCACTACGCGGTATGTAAATCCACTCGCCGTCGTTTTCCCGTCGGTAGAAACCTCTTCCCCTACCTTCGTAGTTGTTGACGTACTGGTTGAAGGCTTCTTTGTCGCTGCCGTTGCTGTCGAAACGTCCAGATAGGATATCGGTACGACCGACTTTATCATTACTGCGGCAGCAAGCATAACTGCCCATAATTTCTTGTTCATGACTATCCTCCACTCTCTGTTTTCTATTTTCGCCCTTTCCCTGCGCTTGCATAAAACAGGCTGGCCAACTAGCCGGACACTCCGTTTTAAACAGGCTGGCTAACTAGCCGGACACTCCGTTTTAAACAGGCTGGCTAACTAGCCGGACACTCCGTT
>CASUON010000137.1 GCA_949457475.1 uncultured Lachnospiraceae bacterium | reverse complement strand
GCGCCATGTGCAACAATATTAGCCCGGTATTCATCAGCGCGTACCTTCTAATCGCGTCGCTTGGGCTGTACGACAAGACCTGGATCACTTATATGATCCTGTATCTGCCGCCGCTCTTGTCGGGGCTGTTTTTGCTGCGTATGCAAAAGCCGGCAAACAGCCCGAAAAAAAAGGCATCAACATCCAATTTGAATTTTCAGATCATTGATGCCGGGATCATGAACGGGTTTGAAACGTTGCTGAAACTGGGCGGATATATTATGCTCTTTTCCCTGCTGACACAAATGTGCATCCGCATGGCAGGCACGCACGAGCTGCTTTTGATGTGCTTAACCGGTATAACGGAAATAACGAACGGAATCCATATGATCGCCGCTAGCAGCTATCCGATGGCATGGAAATACCCGATGATTATAGGATTTACCGCATTCGGAGGGTTGAGCGGGTTTGCCCAGACAGCATCCATGGCAAAAAATACCGGCATTTCGATGCGGTTTTACCTGGGGTTCCGCCTCTGCCAGACGTGCGTCAGCACAGTGTTGGCATGGGCGCTGGTACACTAAATATCTGGCAGCACGCACGCCGCCGGGCCAGGGAATTCGCATGGCTGCTCGTACGCTAAATATTTGGCGTCACGCACGCCGCTAGGCCGGGACATTCGCATAGCTGCCTATACATTAAGGAGTATTTGGCTGCGTAGGCGTTTCCGGGCTTGGAGCTTCAGCGTTTTGCTCGCTGTTTTCCGGCGCTTGTGCCGGATCCGCCTCCCCTTCGTCAGCCCCCCGCAATTCCGCGCGGTTCGCCGTAATTACTTCCAGCACCTGCTGCATAGATACGCTAAGCTGCGCGAAATTTGTCTTGAATATACTTTGCGACTGTGACAGTAAATCTTCCATTGCACTCAGCATTTGATCAGTATAGGAAATTGCGTTCATACGGATCTGGTTCGCGTCGTTTGTCGCCTGGTCCATAATCTCCTGCGCCTGTGTCTGCGCGATTGTGACGACTTCGTTTGCCTGTTCGTATGCCTGCTGCATAATCTGATGCTCCCTTAACAGCTCGTCTTTTTGAATTTTCGCCTGCGAGATGATCGCGTCCGCTTTTGCCTGCGCGTCCGCCAAGATGGCTTCTTTGTTGCTAATGATCTTTTGGTAGCGTTTTACCTCTTCCGGCGTCCGCTGGCGCAAATCCTGGATCAGTTCCTGGATTTCATCTTTATTTACAACGATCTTTGTACTTGAAAGCGGTTGGAATTTACAGCCCTCAATATAATCTTCAATTTCCTCGATGATCTGGTCAATATTACTGCTCATGGATAACACTCCCTTAATTTATCTATAATCAATAACCATATTTCGCATATATATGCCCCATAAACTGCTGTGGGACAAAATGTGAGATATCGCCTCCGTAAGACGCAAATTCTTTTACGATCGTAGAACTAATATAGGCATATTCCAGACGGGTCGTTAAAAAAATAGTCTCGATATCTTTGTATACTTCATGGTTCGTCTGTGCAATTTGCAGTTCATACTCAAAATCAGTCACTGCACGCAGCCCACGGATCACAATGGTCGCATGGATGCGTTTTGCATAATCCACTAACAGCCCGTCAAAAGAATCTACTGTTACGTTTGGCAGATGCATGGTCAGTTCTTTTAACATACTAACACGTTCATCCACAGAAAACAATGAATTTTTTGAACTATTATTTAATACGCCAATCACAAGCTCATCTACAATCTTCGCAGAACGCTCGATAATATCAAAGTGCCCGTTTGTCACTGGATCAAAACTGCCAGGATAGATTGCTCTTGTCATACTTAACCTCTTTATGATTCTTTTGTTAAAAAAATATGTTTATTTGTCTTATATAATTTTTCTTTTGCAACGGTATAGCCAAGGTCTTGGACGTAGGAAAAATCCGTGCGCACAGATGACTCCACGATAACTACCCCGTCTTTTGCGAGCAGGCCGGAACCGGATAAGTAGGATAATACCTCCTGTTCGCAGGCGCTGGCGTACGGCGGATCCATAAAAATAATATCAAACGCATCGTTCCCCTCCAGCCGCCGTAACGCGGCAAGCGCCTCCATAGGCAGCAGTTTTGCCGATTTTTCAAACCGAGTGAAACGAATGTTTTCCTCGATGCAATGGCAGGCTTTTTTGCTGTTGTCGACAAATACCGCATAATCGGCCCCGCGGCTGAGCGCTTCTAACCCGATCTGCCCAGTACCGGCGAAAAGGTCCAAAAACCGGCTGCCCGGGACGTCCCGCTGTAGCAGGTTAAACAGCGTTTCTTTTAGACGGTCCGTTGTTGGGCGCGTCGCTTTTCCATCCAGGGTTTTTAACGGCAGGCTCCTTGCCGTCCCAGCGATAATTCTCATGCCTGTCCTCCGTTTTCTGCATCCGGAGCGTCCGCTGTCCCAGCGAGTACGCGTTCCAATAAAGAAAGCGCGGCTTCTACGGCCAGATTGCGTACTTGCGCGCGTTCGCCGGAAAACAGATGGCCTTCTACGACCGTAATGCCTTTTACATAGCAGCCAATATAAACAAGACCGACTGGTTTTTGAGGCGTCCCCCCCATTGGCCCGGCGATTCCGGTTGTCGCCACCGCGGCGCCGCAGCCGGCTGCCCGTGCCGTGCCGACAGCCATTTCCTGCGCGGTCTGTTCACTGACTGCGCCGTATGCCTGCAACGTTTCGTGGGAAACATGCAGCAGTTTTTCTTTTGCGTCATTGGAATAGGTGATATACCCTTCGTGGAAGATTTCCGATACCCCGGCGACGTTTACTAGGCGTCCGGCCAAAAGCCCTCCTGTGCACGATTCCGCGGTCGCAACGGTAAGGCCCTGTTCGCCCAGCAGCGATACGACATGTTCTTCCAGTGTATGTTCCCTGGACAATTCATGAAAGGCCCCGCTGTCCGGCTGTAGCCGCATCGGTTCTGATTGCGTGGATACATTTGTATTTAAACTTGTATTTTGTTCCATATTTTAAGTCCGTTTCTATTTTATTATTCTATAATCTATTTTTTGTACCAATCACGGAAATCAATTTTCAAACGCGCTCTAGTGCTGTTCTTTTAAAATATCCTTATTTTTGATTAAATAATCGACCAGCGATATGATCGAAAGCGCCAGCGCGATGTAAGTAAGCGCTACCCCAAGCATCGCAAACGCTTCCCCTTCAAAGTCCAGTATCAAAACGATAATCATCAGCATCTGGAACGTCGTCTTGAATTTTCCCCAGTAGCTTGCGGCAATGACGATCTGCTGCTCCGCGGCGATCAGCCGAAAACCGCTGATAATAAATTCCCTTGCGATAATGATAATCACGATCCATGCGGCAAGCCCCCGGACTTCAACCAGGCAGATCAACGCCGAGCAGACTAATAATTTATCCGCCAGCGGGTCCATAAATTTTCCAAAATTAGTAACCAGGTTGTACCTGCGGGCAATCTTGCCGTCAAACAGGTCTGTTAGGCTGGCAATAATAAAGATTGCTGTCGCAATGTATTTCCCGTAGGCTGTAAGGTCTGGAAACAGCAGAAAAACGACAAAAAATGGAATTAAAATCACACGCAGCATTGTAAGTTTATTTGGTAAATTCATGATAACCCCCTTATTCATACATAAATATCCCCTGGCATGCCGCCAGCCATGCTATCTGGCATCCCACGCAAGGCATCTGCCCCTAGATGCCCGGGTATATGGCAGCCGCTGGTTTGACGTTACCGGAAGAAAAATCAGACCACCTCTGCAGTCAGGTCGTATTCGACAGCCCCGGTTACGCGTATTTTTATAAAGTCCCCTGTCATAAGCTCCGTATCTGAGCTGACAAATACATAACCGTCAATCTGCGGCGCGTCGCGGTAAGTCCTGGCGACATAGACATTTTCCTCCGGCAGCTTGCCTTCGACGATCGCATACAAAACGCTGCCTTCCATCTCCTTAGCCTTATCAAAAATAATGTCTTGTTCCAGCGCCATCACTTCTTCTTGGCGGGTAAGCTTTACTTCTTCATCGATTTGATCTGCAAACGCCTCCGCCGCGGTGCCTTCTTCCGGCGAATATACGAAAGCGCCCAGGCGGTCGAATTCCATTTCATCGATAAAATCCAGCAATTCTTCATGCTGTGCTTCTGTTTCGCCCGGAAAGCCGCAGATCAGCGTCGTACGAAGGCAGATATCCGGGATTTCCCGGCGTAGCTTGGCGATCTTTTCCGTAATGTCCCGCCTAGTAGTACGCCGCCCCATTCGTCGTAAAATCTCGTCGTTTGCGTGCTGGATCGGCATATCTAGGTAGTGGCATATTTTCTCATTGCGCTGGATCGCCCGGATGAGCTGGTCGTCGATCTCTTCCGGATAGCAGTACAAAAGGCGGATCCATGCAAGCCCCTCAATCCGGTTTAGCCCGTCCAGCAGGCGATGCAGTGATTTTTGCCCGTAAAGGTCGACGCCATATAGCGTAGTCTCCTGCGCCACCAAGATCAGTTCCTTCACGCCGGCCTGCGCGAGCTGCTCCGCCTGCGCAAGCAGTTCCTCCATCGGCACGCTGCGGTATGGGCCGCGTACGGATGGGATGACGCAATAGGTGCAGTGTTTGTCACAGCCTTCCGCGATTTTTAGATACGCGTAATGGCCACCGGTCGTTAGGCTGCGCTTGGCATTTGTAAAATATGCCGGATGTTCGCCCGGTACGCCGGGCGGCTGGAAATTATCGTATGCGCTGCCGGATAATGCCTGTTGAATGGCATGCACAATGTCGCCGCAGGCATTGGTGCCGATTACGGCGTCAACTTCTGGAATTTCAGCGCGTATTTCCTTTTGGTAGCGTTGCGCCAAACATCCGGCTATTATCAATACCCGGCAGTTTCCGGTTTTTTTGTATTCGGCCATTTCCAGGATTGTCTGGATGCTTTCTTCTTTTGCGTCGTTAATAAAACAACAGGTATTGACCACGATTACTTCCGCCGCCTTCTCGTCGCCCGTAATGCGAAACCCATGTTCCGTCAGCATGCCGATCATATACTCGGAATCCACAAGGTTTTTGTCACACCCAAGGGATACAAAAAATAAGTCCATTTCGTTTTATTCTCCGGTTTAAAAGTTGTAATAAAAAACGTGTGATAAAAAATTATGATAAAAGGTTGTGCCGCTGCACAACCCTGCCAGTCCTGTTTATTACCCTTATATCTATCTGTCCACGAAACGGCAGCTACAGCTTCTCCTGCGTTTGTTCGTCTTGCGCTTGCGAGCCGCCGTCCCCGACAATTTTTACTTTTCCTTCATATAATTCCTGTACCGCTATAGACAGCGGTTTTTTGCCGGCTGATTTTGCAATCATCGCTTCGTCACCGCCAATGATCTGGCGGGCCCGCTTCGCCGTGGCAATTACAATGGAATACCGGCTGTTTACGACAGGCTCTTCCCCTATTTCGGTTTCGTTATTTACGACTTGCATTAATTCTACGTAGGACGGATGTATCATGGCTACCTCCTTTTTTGCATTTATTTATGATGATTTACATATTCTTTTTCTTGTTTCCTGTCTATTGGTATATTATTCTGCGTTAAAACGGCCAGCCAGTGTATCCGGCTGCAAGGCCGAAATAATAATGACCTGGCCAGCGGTAAAGATTACGCTGCGCGTCCGGCGCCCCTGCGTTGCGTCGATCAGGCGGTTTTCTTCTTTTGCACGCTGGATTTGGCGTTTTGCAGGCGCGGAGTCCGGCGTAATTATGCATAGTATTTTATCGGTATTTACGACGTTGCCAAAACCGATATTCATTAATTTCGACACATGCTCACCTGCTTTGTCCTTTCCGGCTTTCCAATACTATTCAATATTTTGGATCTGCTCCCGGACTTTCTCGATCGCGGTCTTTAATTCTATCCCGGTATCTGAGATCGCCAGGTCGGTTGCTTTGGACAGGATCGTATTCGCCTCGCGGTTCATCTCCTGGGCGATAAAATCCAGCTTCCTGCCGACTGTGCCGCCGGCGAGCAGCTCGTTTTTTACCGCCTCAATATGGCTGCGCAGGCGTACGGTCTCTTCGTCGACGCAGATTTTATCGGCAAACAGCGTAACTTCCGTAACGATCCGGCCTTCGTCGACCTGTTTATCTTCCAGCAGCTCCCGGACTTTTGCTTCCAGCTTTTTGCGGTAGTCCGCGATAATCTGCGGTGTGTGTGTTTCAATGAAGGCGACGTGCGCAAGCATTTCGTCCAGCTTGCTGACTAGGTCGTTTTTCAGGTTCGTACCTTCCTTTACGCGGGAGTCCAGAAATTGCGCCGCCGCACCGTGCACGGCTTCTTCAAGTATCGCTTGCAGCTCGGTCTCGTTGGCGTCTTGCTCTTCCATCGTAAAAACTTCCGGAAAACGCGCTAACGTAGCAGCGCGGATGTCGTTTTCCAAATGGAACATATCCGCCATACGGCGCAGGTATTGAAAATATTCCCCGGCAAGCGCTTCGTTATACTTTAATGCGAAATCCGCTTCTGCGGTATTCTCATACGAAACGTATACGTCGACCTTCCCGCGCTGAATGTATTCTTTTAACAGGCTGCGGATTGCAATTTCAAAGCTACTAAGCTTCTTTGGCATTTTTACATTCATATCCAAATATCTATGGTTTACGGCTTTTATCTCAACGCTAATCTTTACTTTCTCTTTGACAGCTTCATATCTGCCGAACCCCGTCATGCTTTTTATCATAATCTTAATTTCCTCCAACCAGCTGTATTCGCTTTTGTGCTGTCTCAAAACTGGTTTCTGCATTTATTATAGACATTTGGAATGCAATAGTCAATTTTTTCTTAAAAAAATAAAATGTATTTGTTACCGTAAAGCCGACGGCTAAACGGCAACATGTATTTTTCGCGCCTACCCATCGCTTAGCAGCTCAAGACCCGCGGTGTCCGGATGGATAGCCATGGAATAATTGGTATAATATACGACGAATCCGGGCGCAGAGCCATTCGGCTTTTTCACATTTTTACGCTGCAAATAATCGATCTCAAGCTTTTCCGCATCCCTCCCTTTGGAATAATAGCCCGCCAGCATAGCGGCCTCTTCAAACGTTCGGTCAGGCATCTGGCGGCCGTTTGTTTTAACGACGACATGGGAGCCGGGTATTTTTTTCGCATGAAACCACCAGTCGGAGCCGTTCGCGAATTTAAACGTCAGTTCTTCGTTTTGGTAGTTGTTCTTTCCAATATAAATGTCGAACCCGTCGGAGGAACGGTAGTGGAACGGCCGGCTCTTCGTCTTTTGCTTTTTCGCGTTGCCTTTACGCCGGATATAGCCGTATTCGATCAGCTCTTCTTTGATCTGTACAAGGTCGTCTTCCGTCTGGGCGATGTCCAGCGAAGTCGCTACCGAATCCAAGTGCTCGATCTGCGCTTTCGTCTCTTCGACCCATTCCGACAGCGCTTCGTATGTCCGCTTTAATTTATTATATTTATCAAAATATTTTTTCGCGTTTTCCAACGGATCCAGCTGCGGGTCCAGCGGGATTTTTACCATCTCGTTCGTATAGTAATTTTCCGCCTCCAAAAACCGCGCGCCCTGCGCGGCGCCATAACCGTACGTATGAATAAGCTCCCCGTATACTTTATATTTGTCGCGCTTTTCCGTATCTTTTAGCTGCTTTAGCTGCAGCTGGTACTTTTTGTGGTTGCGCTCCAGCGCCGTAGATACAATCTTGCGCAAATCCGCTGATTTTTGCCGGATGCGTGTATACCTATCGCGTGCGGCAAAGTAATGCTCCAACACTTCGGAAACAGACGCGAATACTTCGCAATCCAGTTCCCCATACTGCGTCAAGCGAACGGAAGAAAACTCCACCGGCTTGTGCTTGTCATAGACAATATTCGGCGCAAACGCCTGGTCTTTGATATCCTGCATCATCCAGATAAAGTTGTTGGCCAAATGGCGCTTTTGCGCTTCATCCATGCTTGCGGTCGGCGCGTCCGCTTCCATGCCCGCACGGAAACATACTTCGTTCGCTACGCACGGGCTGATGCCTGTATAGGCCGTATAGATCGCCTTTGCGGTATGTATCGGCCTGGCGCACACATCCGTAAGGAATTCTTCTTCCGTGGCCGCCAGGGGATTTCGCTTTTCCTGCGTCGGTATAAAGTACGTCCTTCCCGGCAAAACCTCCCGGACAGAGCTGACTTGAGCGGATACGTGCTTGATGCTGTCAATGATTTTTTTATTTTCGTCCATAAAGATCAGATTGCTGTGTTTGCCCATAATTTCGATCGTCAGCGTCTTTTTGCGCAGGTCGCCCAGGTCGTCTAGATGTTCGATTTCAAAATGGATAATGCGCTCCATATCCGGCTGCCAGATTTTTACAATACGCCCGTTGGAAATATGCTTGCGCAGCAGCATGCAAAAATTCGGCGCGGTCATCGGGCTGGGTTTATTCGTATCAGTTAGGTAGACAAGCGGCAGCGATGCGCTTGCGGATAAAAACAGCCGCTTCTGCCCGCCTTTGCCTTTTAAAGTAAGCAGCAGCGCGTCTTTTTCTGGCTGTGCAATCTTGGAAATCCGCGCCTGCAAGACCGCTGCATTCAGTTCGGCTACTAAATTCGCAATAACAATTCCGTCAAAAGCCATAACAGAAAACCCCCTTTCTTATTTTAACTGATCCTAACCATTCTATCCATACCTGTGCGATACGTCAAGGGGATTTGCAGCATCCGCCGTTACTTTTCTTTTGTATCCCGGACGCCGCAACCAGACAGCAGGCCCGTCCGGATGTTCCGCTCCGAGATGCAAGAAGTCCCTGGCATTGCTTTTCTTTTATTTCCCGGACG
>CASUON010000136.1 GCA_949457475.1 uncultured Lachnospiraceae bacterium | reverse complement strand
CCGCTACCTTCTTGGGGGCCTCAGATGGGCAAGGAGGTAGCGGTACAAAAGCTGGGCGATACGATCCTTTCCAATGAAACGGTACGCGGTTCGATCAATATGATTTCGACGAACAGCAAATATCCGGAGAAATGCCTGCAGCTGTTAGACCTGGTAAATACCGACACGAAGCTGCGCGACATGTTCTATTACGGGGAAGAAGGCGTGGACTTTGAATATACGCAAGACGGCAAGGCGCACAAGCTCAACCAGGATTGGGAGCTGCCAGGCTATACGCAGGGGACATATTTTACGGTAACGCCGGTTGATACGGACAAAGTTGGCCAGTGGGACGAAATCAAGGAACTGAATGAACAGGCCGTGCCTTCGAAGATGCTTGGTTTTACATTCGATACGTCGCAGGTTGCGGATAAGCTGGCAAACTGCAGCGAGATTTGGCTGAGGTACCGTAGCGAGGTAATGACCGGCGTGCAGGACCCGGCGACATGTATCCCGAAAATGAAAGAAGAACTGATGAAAGCGGGATGGCAGGACGTAATGGATGAAGCGCAAAAGCAGGTCGACGAGTTTGTAGCGCAGAACTAACCCGCAATCAATGGTATTTCGGAAAGGAACAGGCAGGAAAAGACAGGATGATAAAAATAACAGGGGACAGCCTGCCCAACATACCGTGGCAGGAGCCAGACGGCAGGGGGAACCTGCCGGTATGGCGCTATCGTGCAAACCCAATTATCGAACGGTTTGCAACTAGAAATTCAAACAGTATTTTTAACAGCGCGGTCGTCCCGTTTGGAAACGGCTTTGCGGGGGTGTTCCGCTGCGATAGTAGGTCGATCAGCATGGACATTTTTGCAGGGTTTAGCGAGGACGGCATCCATTGGGATATTTGCGACGAGCCGGTTGTCTTTACGGGGGCGAACCCGGAAGTCGCAAAAAGGGATTTCCGCTATGACCCGCGGGTCTGTTTTATCGAAGACCGCTATTATATTACCTGGTGCAACGGCTACCATGGCCTTCCGACGATCGGCGTAGGCTATACGTTTGATTTTCAGACGTTTTACCAGATGGAAAACGCGTTTTTGCCGTTTAACCGCAATGGCGTGCTGTTTCCGCGCAAAATCCGGGGCAATTATTATATGCTCAGCCGCCCGAGCGACAACGGGCATACGCCGTTTGGGGATATTTTCTTAAGCGAAAGTCCGGATTTGAAATACTGGGGCTGCCATCGGTATGTTATGGGGACGGTCAAAGGGGACGCCAGCGCATGGCAGTGTACGAAAATCGGCGCGGGAAGCGTCCCGATCGAAACCGACGAAGGATGGCTGCTGATTTACCACGGCGTAATCAATACGTGCAACGGCTTTGTCTACCGGATGGGCTGCGCGCTGCTGGATTTGGAAGAGCCGTGGAAGGTGCGCAGGCGGACGAAAAACTATATACTGGGGCCGCATGAATTGTACGAATGCGTAGGGGACGTGCCAAACGTGGTATTCCCATGCGCAGCGCTTGCCGATGCGGCGACTGGCAGGATCGCGGTTTATTATGGATGCGCGGATACGGTTACCGGTCTGGCGTTTACAACCGCGCAACGGCTGTACGACTACATGGAGGCGGACAATAGGTGGCAGGAATGTTAGAAACTGCCGGCGGACGGCCATATATAAACATTGTATTTGGCAATTTTTACAGCCCCGCTTACGATGACGAGGCGTTTGTCGACCGCACGATGCGGCTGGTCAAAAAGCTTGGGTTTCACAGCGTAATGTTTGATACCAAGGCGTGGGAAGACTTTAAAGAACGCTGCGAAGGCGGGGCGTGCAGCCAGTACGTAAAGATGCAGGAGTATATGGGCCGTTCGGCGCATGCGCATGGCCTGGCCTATAATTTTTTACTGCTGTACATGAACGGGGATAACTTGTATCCGCATATCCGCTTCAGCCCTCCAATCTACGGCGAACAGACCGTTGGTCCCGACGGGGCGCCAGGCAGATGGTACAAATACTGGTCCCAAAAAGCCAGGGCGTCTATGCAGGCGCATGTGGAGCGTATTATGGAGCGCTACGGCGCGGGGTGCGAACAGTGCGTGATAAAAGCAGGGGAAGAAACGGCAGGAAACACAAAAGGGCATTACAGCCGGCAGGCGCAAGAACGGACAGTACTCCCCGTATGCAGTATGTGGGACCCGGTGGTGATGCCAAGCTTTGACGAAGAGGGGAAGGAACGATACCTTCAGTTTTTAGAAGATTTTTACGAAGGCGACATCGACGCGTTAAACCAGGCGTATGGCACGGCGGCCGACCATTTTTTCCAGCTGCAGCCGCAAGAATACTGGTATACGCTGCGCTACGGCGCGGAGGCGTTTTTTTCGCAGGACGACGTAAGGCGGCTGACGACACGTTTCCTTATCTGGCGGGACAATGCCGTTTGGAGGATGCGCGAGCTTGCGCAGTACTTCCGGGCGATGCACCAGGCGTTGAAAGCGCGCAACCCAGAGCTGTATTTGTGCCCGAATATGAGCCAGTGGGGGTATTTCCTGAATATATACGGGCGGGAACAGGCAGATATGGATAATGCGTTCAGTGATCTGTGGGATACGGCACTGCGTGGAATTGACCTGTATGAAATAGCGGATGATGTGGACGCCTGCCATTTTATGGCGGCGCCAGTTACCCCGGACGGATACGCGGACGCGTATGTAGTCTCCTGCCAGCACAGCATGATGCGGGCGCTAAATGAAAAAAGGCCGGTTATCGGCGGCGTCTACTGGGGCAGGTACATCTATAACGATCTATATGCGTATCTTACGCCGGAGCAGGTGATCGGGTCAATGGCGGCTTGCGGCATCGACGGCTATACGATCTATGGCATCAACGGGCTGGACGACGGCGGCGTGCTCAACCGGATGGAAGACAGCTTTTTGGATTCGCTGGCGCGCGGGAACGCATGGCTTGCCGACATACTTCCCCTGCGCAAAGGCAGCCGGAAAAAAGAAATCGCGCTGTTATTTCCATCTGAAATGGCGCTCTTGGAGCCGTTTGAAGTAGGGGACAATAAAATACGGCGGCTAGACTTGTTAGGCTGGTATAAGCTTTGCTGCGACCTGGGCTACCAGGTGGACGTAATTAGCAGCCGCCAGATTGCGCAGGGGCGGCTTGCGGATTACCGGATTCTGATCGCGCCCGCCAACGACTGCTACCATGCGTTTTCGCATACGCGCGGATATCCGCAGAAACAGGCGCAAGAGCAACTCAAAGCCTGGGTCGGGGACGGCGGCGTATTTGTCCACGGGCCGTTCGACGGGCTGGCGCAGGCATGTTTTGGCATTGCCGGGCAGGCGTGTGAAAAAATGCCATACCGTTACGAAGGGACTACCATTATCGCGCAGGGAGAGGCGTTTTGTACTTACCAGGGGTGCCGCGAGGTTGCGTCTTACCTGGACGGGAGCTGCTGCGTTGGTGTTTATGAAGGCGCGGTATATTCTTTTGGCGTCCAGGTCGGGGCCGCCTATGCGTCCAAAAACATCCCGCATGTGCCGTACGGGCAGCAAAACCGGGAGATGTATCCGTTTGTCTTATCGAAAACGACGCTGGTAAAAGACATCCTCCGCCGTTACTGCACCCCGGCAAGCGGTATTTGCGAACGCGGCATTGAAACTGGCGTATTTGAAGGCAATATGGTGATCGTAAACCACCGCCCGGTGCCATATCAACTTCCAAGGCGTTTTTTGCAGGAGCGCTACCAGAGGAAGGCAGCGTGCCCGCAGGGTGAACAAGTCTTGTATGGGAGGAGCCAGGGCGAAGCTTCGATTATGCGTGAGGAACATATTTTACATGGGAGAAACCAGAACGAAACGATGCGCCCGCAGGATGAAAATGGGGTGCTGGCGGCGCACTCGGCGGTATGGGTAAGCTGGTGAGAACGTGGAAATAATGATTTTCGGACCATTCTGAAAAACAGATGTATCGCAGTCTAGAAGCAAAAAGATAAGAAGGCTGCATCGCAGCTTAGAGACGCGGAAAAGACAAGAAAGGTGTTATCGCAGCCTAGAAGCAGAAAAGACAAGAAAGGGATTGTATGAAGAAAAGAAATAAAAAATTGCTCGGCATCCTTCTGGCGGCATCTATGATGTCCAGCTTATGCGGATGCCAAAAGCAGGATACGAAAAACCCGGACGCTACGAATGACGCGCAGCAGACGGGCGCCGCGGACGATACGGGGCAGGATTTGGACTCAGGTCAAAATGCGGATCAAACTACAGATAATAAATCAGACGCAAACGCAAATGGCGGGGCAAAAGGGACAGCGGGTTACGCGATAACGGAAGAAAACGACAATCCGGAGCTGGTTATGGCGCGCCAGCCGGAGGCATCGTACTGGTTTCCAAAGCAGCTGCTGGAATGGGACGCCAGCAAGGATGAAGACCTGCTGTTTAATAAAAGCACCGTGCCGCTTGCGCAGCGTGCGGATATATCGGAGCTTTCAACGGTTAACCCGACGCAAAACAAAGATACCAAAGTAATGGCGGTGTCTATCTTAAACAGCAGCACGAGCGGGAATGCGCCGCACGGTTTAAACAAGGCGGATGCAAATACATTTTCCTATTGGCAGTATGTAGATTTAATGGTATATTGGGGAGGATCTTCCGGGGAAGGGCTGATCGTAGCGCCAAGCGCGGATGTCGTAGACGCAGGGCATAAAAACGGCGTAAAAGTCATCGGTACGGTATTTATGCCGCAGGCAGCGCATGGCGGCAAAATGGAATGGCTCGAAGACCTGCTGGCAAAAGCAGACGACGGCAGCTATCCGGTGGCGGACAAGCTGGTCGAAGTCGCAAATACGTATGGATTTGACGGATGGTTTATCAACCAGGAGACAGAGGGCACAGACGAAGAGCCGCTGACGCCGGACCATGCGAAGCGGATGCAGGAATTCCTTTCCTATTATAAAGAGCAGGCTGCGGACTTGGAGCTGGTGTATTATGATTCGATGACCGTAGACGGCAAGATGGACTGGCAAAACGCGCTGACGGCGAAAAACCTTGCTTTTTTGAAAAATGATACAGGCAAGGCAGCCGACAAGATGTTTTTGAACTTCTGGTGGACGGAGGAAAAGCTGGCGCCAAAACAGCTACTGAAATCTTCCGCGAAACTGGCAAAAAAACAGCAGATCGACCCTTATGAACTGTATGCGGGCGTTGACGTACAAAGCGAGGGCTACCACACGCCGATTGACTGGAGCCTGTTTGAAAATCCAAAGGGCGGCACGTATACTTCCTTAGGGATTTACTGCCCGAGCTGGGCTTATGCTTCGGCGGGTACGATGCAGGAGTTTTGGGCGCAGGAAAACAAGCTTTGGGTAAATGCCGCAGGAGACCCGTCCAGCGAAATCGGCGCTGGTGAAAATACGCAGTGGAAAGGCGTTTCTACCTATGTCGTAGAGCGTACGGCAATTACAAAGCTGCCGTTTGTAACGAACTTTTCAACCGGAAACGGCTATGGATTTTATAAAAAGGGCGAGCAGGTCAGCCTGCTAGACTGGAACAACCGCAGTATTTCGGATATACTGCCGACCTACCGCTATATGATCGCGGATGGCGAAGGCAACAGCCTGTCAGCCGACCTGGATGTTGGGGACGCCTATTATGGCGGCAACAGCCTGATACTTCGGGGAACGATGAAAAAAGATACCGAATCGGTCATCAAACTGTACAGCGCAAGCCTTACGGCGGCGGACCAGATGCATTTTACAACGTCCGCCAGGGCGAAAGGGGCGCAGGTCGCGCTGGACGCGGTACTGACGCTGGACGACGGATCGGAGGAAATATTAGAAGGCGACCAGAAAGTCGGCGACGCATGGACGACGGTATCTTACGATACGTCCGCCCTTGCAGGCAAAACAATCCGGGCGATCTCCTACCGTTTGCGGGCAGACGCAGATGTAAACGGATTGCAGTTTCGGTTTGGGAATATTACAATGGCGGAAAATGGAAACGGGGAGCAGGCAACCGTATCCAATATCCAAGTATTGGACAGCGAGTTTGACGAAGACGCAATGTACGCGGGCGTAAGGCTTTCTTGGGAATCCGATCAGCCGGCCGACTATTATGAAGTATACCGGGTCAACCAGGATGGCACGAAATCCCTTCTGGGCGTCTCCAATACGGAAAGCTTCTATATTAATACGCTGCCGCGCACCGATGATACGAACCAGTCTGTATTTGAAGTCCTGCCAGTCAATGCATTGATGGAAGAAGGCACCAGCGCGCAGGCGACTATGGAATGGCCAGATAACAGCATTCCAAAGGCCGCGTTTACAGCGGACATAACGCTGGCTGCCCCTGGGGAAACAGTTACGTTCCAAAGCCTCTGCTCCCCAAATACAGAGACTGTGACCTGGACGTTGCCAGGCGCTGACAAGGAAAGCCAGCAGGGGGACAGCGTATCTGCAGTATATGACAAAGAGGGCGTATATCCGGTTTCCATCAAAGCGGAAAATGCATCCGGCAGCGGGGAGGCTTCCAGCGAAGCATTCCTCGTAGTTACGAAAAAAGCCGCAAAAGGGCAGAAACTGCTTTCCAAAGGCGCGGCGACAGAAGCGGATACCTTTGTAAACGAAAATGAAGCGCCGGAATTTGCGGTGGACGGCGATATTACCAAGAAATGGTGCGCGACCGGCAGCGCGCCGCACGAGATCACGCTAGACCTTGGGAAAGTGCATACGGTTGGCGCCGTAGATATTTCCCATGCGGAAGCGGGCGGCGAAAGCGCGGACATGAATACGAAGTCCTATGCGATTTATACGAGCGAAGACGGCGCCGCGTTTGAAGAAGTAAAGAGCGTAACAAAAAATACGGCTGGCACAACCCATGACGCGTTTGCCCCAGTAAAGGCGCGGTATGTCAAAGTAGTAGTCAACAAACCGACGCAGGGCAGCGACAGTGCGGCGCGTATTTATGAAATAGAAGTCTATGGACTAAAAGGTGTTATCAAATAAACGTACGCTGCGTGGCAGCTTTTTATCCTTCGAAATGGACATGGAAGTAAACCGTAATCGAAAACACAGCTGAAGAAGCGTGCGACCGAAAGCACGGCCGAAAGAGCGTGCGACCGAAAGCACGGCTGAAAGAGCGTGCGACCGAAAGCACGGCTGAAAGAGCATGCAATCGAAAGCGCAGATAAAAAGAGCATACCATCGAAAGTCTGGATGAAAAAGCTGCAACGTAGCAAAATCAGGTAAGAAAAGGAGCGGGAAACAGATGTCAGAACAGAAAGAAAAAGTAATCCTGGGGATAGACCTTGGAGGGACAGGAATCAAGATCGGGCTTGTAAACCAGTCGTATGAGATATTGGCGCAGACGGTAGTGCCTACCAATGCCAAAAGGCATTATAAGCAGATTATTGCAGATATGGGAAACGCCGCGGCGGCGCTTTTGGTAGATAACGGGTATCGCCTGGACGAATGCCTGTGCGCCGGCGTAGGGAGCCCGGGGACTGTGGACAGCCATAGCGGTACTGTGCTGTATTCCAACAATATCCGCTGGGATAACGTCCCGCTCGCTGAAGAATTGTACAAATATCTTTGGATGCCGGTCTATGTAAATAATGACGCAAATTGCGCAGCGCTTGGGGAAGTCGTAAAAGGGGCTGCAAAAGGGTGCAAAAACGCTATATTTTTAACACTTGGCACTGGGGTTGGCGGCGGCGTCGTCATTGACGGAAAGATTTTTGAAGGCGGCCATCCGGGCGGCGTAGAGCTAGGGCATATCAAAAACGGCACGGAAGGCAGGCGGTGTACCTGCGGCAGGCTGGACTGCCTGGAAACCTACGCGTCCGCGACGGCGCTGATTAAAGAAGCCAAAGAGGCCGCCATAAGCTGCCACGAGTCGCTGCTATGGGAGCTGTGCGGGGAAGACCCCGAGGAAATGAACGCCAAAATACCGTTTGACGCGGCCTGGGCGCAGGACGTCTGGGGGATGAAGCTGGTCGAAAATTATATCCGCCATCTGGCGGACGGCATTACAGACCTAGTTAATATTTTCCGCCCGGATTTGGTCGTACTCGGGGGCGGCGTCTGCGCGCAGGGCGAAAAGCTGACAGAGCCGTTGAACCGTTTCTTGCAAGAGAACTGTTTCGGCGCGGGCGTCTCTTATATCCCGCAGGTCGTTACGGCGCAGAATGGAAACGACGCTGGTATCATTGGGGCGGCAAGTTTTGCGTACCGTCAGTTTGCGGAGGGAAACATAGTTTAGGCAGGAGGAAAAAAATAAGAGGAAACAAAAATAAGGGTATAAATAGGAGTAAATATTAAAATAGAATGGGAACAGGAATGGAACAAAATACAGATACAAATACAGTATCGGAAATTTTATTTTTCGACCCCGTATGCAAGGAAACGATCTGGGGCGGCAGCCGCCTAAGGGATGAATTCCACTACCCGGGCGCGGGCGCACATACCGGGGAATGCTGGGGGATCAGCGCGCATCCGAACGGGGACGGGACGGTCAAAAACGGGACGTTTGCCGGAAAAAAACTGTCTGATGTATGGAAAGAAGCCCCACGGCTGTTTGCAGGCTCCGCGCAGGGAGATTTTCCGCTGATGGTCAAGATCATCGACGCAAAAGAAGACTTGAGCATCCAGGTGCACCCGGACGATACGTATGCGAGGGTACATGAAAACGGGTCGTATGGAAAGACCGAGTGCTGGTATATTATGGACTGCGAACAGCCGGCGTCGTTGATTATCGGCCATCATGCGTCTACGAAAGAAGAGCTGTCCACGATGATCGCGCAAGGCAGATGGAAGCAGCTGCTGCGGGAAGTGCCGATACAAAAAGGCGACTTTA
>CASUON010000135.1 GCA_949457475.1 uncultured Lachnospiraceae bacterium | reverse complement strand
CCAGCAGGCACTGGCATTGGCCGAAGAGCTCTTGCAGGGGCTGTCCTATAGCGGGATTGGCGGCAAGAAGGCTTGCGGGATGGGCCGTTTTTTGCTGCTGCCCGCACAACTGCCATTGGATTTTCTAAAAAATGCTGATGCGAAAAAGAAAAAATATATATCCCTGTCCGTGTCGCTGCCGCGCGACGACGAGCTGGAACAGGCGCTTGCGGGCGCAGCGTATATCGTATGCAAGAGGAGCGGTTTTGTAGATTCCACGCGGTATGCGGATGTACAGATGCGGAAAAAAGACCTCTATGCCCTCCAGGCCGGTTCTTGTTTTTGCACACCGTATGGAGGGGATATCTATGACGTATCGCAGCAGGGCGGAAACCACCCGGTGTACAGGTATGCCATACCAATGTTTATGGAGGTATTCGCATGAACCAGTATTTAAAAAGCTACCATGCCGTTTTGCATACGGTTGGCCCGGTTTTTATCGGCAGCGGGAAAGAAATAGGAAAAAAAGAATACCTGTTTTTGAACGGGCGCCAGGCGGGCATTTTGGACATTCAAAAGTTTTACCAGGAAATGTCGTCCCGCAAAAAAGCTGCGGAGCTCGAAGCATATCTGCTTGGAAACGGCAATTATGACTTAAACGTATGGCTTAGAAAACAAAAAATAAAGGCCGACGAAGTACGCCAGATGCTCCGGTATACCCTTGACTGCGCGGATGAAGTAATAGAATGCGCAAGAAAGCCCCAGGTTATGGAATGTATGAAGGACGCCTACGGATATCCGTATGTGCCGGGCAGCTCTTTGAAAGGAATGCTGCGTACAGTCCTCCTTGGCAATGATTTGATCCGCAATCCGGCGAAATACCAAAAGGGCCGCGCTGCGTTAAAAAGGAATGCGCAGATCAAAGCAAGCAGAAACAGCTACCTCAACAGAGACGTCTCCAGGATAGAAGGCGCCGCATTCTGCACACTTAAAAGGGAGCATTCAAAACCGGATGACGCCGTAAATGATGTCTTGCAGGGCCTTAGGGTCAGCGATAGCGAGCCGTTGCCTCTCTCATCGCTCGTATTGTGCCAAAGCGTAGAGCTGCATACGAACGGCGAAGAAAAGACGCTGCCGCTGCTAAGGGAGTGCATTATGCCAGGCACGGACATACCGTTTACCATTACGGTTGATACAAGCGTATGCAGCCTGACGGCCCAGGCGCTGATGGATGCAGTGAAAAACTTTGCCGGGCATTATTATCATACATTTGCATCCGCCTTCCCAGGGGCCGCCGCTTCAAACGAGAACACCGTCTATTTAGGCGGCGGGTGCGGGTTTGCCTCCAAAACGGCTATTTATCCTATGTATGGAAAACAAGAAGGGATAGAGACGACACAGCAGATTTTAAAAATAACGCTTGGGAAAAATTTTGTAATCCATAAGCACAACAGGGACAGGCAGCTCGGGGCTTCTCCGCATATTTTAAAATGTACAAAGTACCAGGGGAAAACTTTGCAGATGGGGATGTGCAGCGTTCAAAACATAATTCCTGAACGGGCCGGTTTCCACGCGACTTGAAATTTGGGAAAATTTCTGTATTAAAATCCCGGAAGTGCTGATAAAATGGGCGTTTTCGGGATTGGTATAGCGGCCTGTGGATTAGCGGCTTTTTGCATTTATTAAAAGCGGCGTTCCGCTTTCAACGAAAATGGCAGGAAAAGTTTGCCTAGAGGGAAAAGGAGTTGTTGTTCGCAAAACCTCTATGAATATTTGAATCATTTGCATTCGTTTTTCCAGACGATGCTGTTTCAAAGGAGAACACCCTTTATTTAGGCAGCGGGGGTAGGTTTCGTTAAAAATGGATATTTATTTCATATATGGAATAAGAGATAGGGCGACGCA
The DNA here is from genome assembly GCA_949457475.1 of uncultured Lachnospiraceae bacterium. Taxonomy (GTDB): domain Bacteria; phylum Bacillota; class Clostridia; order Lachnospirales; family Lachnospiraceae; genus Eubacterium_J. Next base: position 7,066 of record CASUON010000135.1, on the reverse strand, counting down.
GCAAATTTAAAAATAACGCTTGGGAGAAGTTTTACAATCCATAACCATAACATGGATAGGCAATTCGGGGGTTCTATACATATTTTAAAATATACACAATATTATGGGTAAATCTTTGCAGATAGGATGTGCAGAATGAAAAATAATGTTAGAAACGTACCGTTTCCCACGCGCCTTGAAAATAAAGGAGATTGGGGGATTTAGGGAGGATTTTGCAGATCATTTTGATCGAAAATGGGGTGTGGGGAGGTTTGAGCCGCAAAGAGGGTGTGGAGGTGGTATGGATAGCGGAGTGTAGGATGTAGGGTTTGCGAAAAGAAGCCCCCGAAAGGGGACGGGAATTGGTTGTCATAGTAACCATAGCTAATTTTCGTATAATTTTGCGAAAAGAAGCCCCCGAAAGGGGACGGGAATACTTTCTCTTCTTTCTTAAATCCTCCCCATGGATATTTGCGAAAAGAAGTCCCCGAAAGGGGACGGGAATAAGATATTCAGCTTCAGTCGGGAACAACTGATAGGTTTGCGAAAAGAAGCCCCCGAAAGGGGACGGGAATTCGGTATACATGATAACCACCCCCTATTCAGTTAGTGTTTGCGAAAAGAAGCCCCCGAAAGGGGACGGGAATCTTTCCGCTACTTTGCGATACTTTTTCAAACTCTTGTTTGCGAAAAGAAGCCCCCGAAAGGGGACGGGAATAATTCCAAGACTTTCTAATAAATCTGAATGACTTGTTTGCGAAAAGAAGCCCCCGAAAGGGGACGGGAATACTTTCTCTTCTTTCTTAAATCCTCCCCATGGATATTTGCGAAAAGAAGCCCCCGAAAGGGGACGGGAATGCTCAACTAATTTGACTAATTACATACTGGTTATGTTTGCGAAAAGAAGCCCCCGAAAGGGGACGGGAATGCTTTGGAGGCAGGGAAACAATTTCTTGACAATCGTTTGCGAAAAGAAGCCCCCGAAAGGGGACGGGAACGTATGGTCGGCGTATAGTTCACGGCCGCAGCTATTGTTTGCGAAAAGAAGCCCCTGAAAGGAGACAGGAATGCTTTTTCATTTAATACGTCGATCAGTTGCTATTGTTTGCGAAAAGAAGCCCCTGAAAGGGGACGGGAATTTGTCCCTTAGCTTCTGCTATTCTATCCAGTAATTGTTTGAGAGAAGAAGCCCCTGAAAGGGGACGGGAATAAACACTCATTCTCACACTCTGAACACTGTTTGGTGTTTGGGAGAAGAAGCCCCGGAAAGGGGACGGGAGCTTTAAATGCTTTATCACAGCTTATCACGTGCGAGTTTGCGAGAAGAAAGCCCCGGAAAGGGGACGGAAATTAGATTTTCACAGGTCAGAGAAACTTATAGATATATTTGTAAAAAAAGGCCCCGAAAGGGGATCAGAAATTATTGTACCATTCTTCATATATGAAGAGATTGTTTTATAAGAAGAGCTACTACAAGAGGCCAGTAACAAAAAAATGTAGAGGAGAAAATGCTATGTGAAAAGGGTAGGAAATATTTCTACAAAGATACGTAGCATAAATTGAGATGAGCCTATTATATATAAATGAAAATAACGCATACATAGGTATAGAAGCTAACCGGTTTTTTATAAAATATGCGGACGGGATGAAGAAGATGGTTCCAGCGGAAACATTAGAAAGCATTACTATCATGGGGCATGCGCAGATGACAACACAATGTGTGCAAGAATGTTTAAAGCGTGGCATTCCTGTTTCCTATTATTCAAAGGGTGGGACCTATCATGGAAGGTTGCAGTCAACAGGCCATGTGAATGCAAAAAGGCAACGGCAGCAGTGTGATTTATATAAATCTGAATTTGCGTTGGAACTTTCCAAAAAAATCATTCGGGCAAAATTAAAAAATCAAATGGTCGTCCTTCGTCGATATGAAAAAAATAAAAATATATCGATAGAAAAACAAATGAAAATGATGCGTATTTGTAGGGAAAAGATACCAGGGTGTAAAGCACCCGACACTCGCTAGCGATATGATGGAAGAATGGAGGGCTGTAATTGTAGATGCCGTTGCGATGAGCATGATAAATGGACATGAGATTCATAAAGAAGATTTTGAAATGAATACAGATAAACCAGGCTGCTATTTGACAAGAAACGGAATCAAATTATATCTGACAAAATTGGAAAAGAAAATGCAGACGGATGTGAGATATTTACAATACATTGACTATTCCGTTAGTTTCCGAAGAGGAATCGCTTTACAAATGGATTTGTTAGTAAAGGCAATCGAAAATAAGGATGCTGATATTTATAAACCAATTGAGATAAGGTAAAATAAGATGGACAGAGAGAATTATTTTTTTGATATTGATGAACATCCGGAAAATGATAAGGTTTTTGTTTTAATTATTTATGATGTTGTAGATAATAGAAAAAGGATTCGGTTATCAAAACTATTGCTCGGCTATGGATTCCGCATCCAAAAGTCTGCTTATGAAGCAGTGATTACAAAGAAAAAATACATAGAACTTCTGGAAAGGCTGCCAGCATTTGCCGGGAATGAGGATAGTATCCGAATATATAAAATTATAGGAAAGGGACAAGTCACTACCTTTGGAAAATTGCCGGAAGAAGAGGCAGAAGATGTGATTGTAATCTGAAAGGGGAAACAAAATGAAGAAAAAGATATTGTTTAGCCCGGTGGGCGGAACCGACCCGGTCAAGTATCTTCGGGATGGCTCAATGCTGCATATATGCAGGCATTACCAGCCGGATATTGTATATTTGTATTTGTCGCATGAAATGATGGAATACCACAGGAAGGATAACCGCTATGTCGATGCGCTGGAACATCTTGGCAGGCATCTTGGGCATACGTTTGACATCCGCTTGATCGAACGGGACAATTTAACTGACGTGCAGCAGTACGATATATTTTATGAAGATTTCAGGCAGGAAATTCAAAAAATTGAACAGGAAATGGACGATAGCGATACCCTGCTTTTAAATATGGCGTCCGGGACGCCGGCTATGAAAAGCGCGCTGCTTGTAATGGCGACGTTTGCCGAGTACCGGTTTTTGCCGATACAGGTATCTACCCCTAAAAAGAAAATGAATAAGGAACATGAAGACCGGGATCATTTTGAGAACGAACTTGAGTTTGCCTTAAATGAGGATAATGAGCAGGATGCGCCAAACCGGTGCGAAGAAGTGAAATGCTTAAATCTGGTAAAACTGATTAAACTGGATACGATAAAAAAACATATACGCGCTTATGATTACCCGGCGGCGTTATCGGTTGCGGAAGAACTAAAAGGGGAGCTTGGCAAGGACGCGTATTGCCTGCTTCAGATTGCGGACGCTAGGATCAAGCTGGACCATAGCCGGATGGACAAGCTGATGGCCGGAAAGGATTACGGTATCTGCCCGGTCAGGGAAGGCAATAAGCGCAAGGTATTTGAGTATGCGCTTGCGCTCCAAGTGAAGCTGATCCGGCAGGATTATGCGGATTTTATTCGCGGCGTCACCCCGCTGACGGTAGACCTGCTGGAAAGTATTTTAAAAGGCCGGTGCGGCATTTTATTGGAGGACTGCTGCAAAAAGGATGAAAAGGGCATATTGAAATGGCATGCGGGGAAATTAAAAAGGGCGGGCCTGTTTGACCTGCTGCAGGAAGAATATAATGGCGGCTTTAAATTTGGGCCAGTCTACGCGAACCAACTGGAAAAGCTGATTGCGCGCAAATGTGGGGATGAAAGGCTGTGCCAGAAAGTAAAAGCGGTGACGCAGGTTGAAAGCCAGGTGCGCAACGTAGCGGCGCACGAGATCGTATCGGTAACCGACCAATGGATTCGTGAAAGGACAAAAGGGGCGGCGTGCAGCGCCTGGGATATTTTTAAAATGATTAGGCAGATTGCCGGATATGCGGGATTAGCGCCAGAAAAATCGCAGGCATGGAATTCTTATGACCGTATGAACGAGCAGATTATTGAACGCCTGGAATAAAGTATTTTTCAGCCATAGCTTTCGGTACATAGGTGGCAAATGCGCTAGATTATTGGAAAAGTATGCAATAGCCTGCCAGAAAGAAACTGATGAAAACAGCCGTGTTTGTAATGTGGCACAAACAAACACGGCTGTTTTTATATCAGCACAAAAGCCAAGAATCACGTAAAGTTTATATCCACATAAAGCCAAAAGTATTATCATTTTTCACAAGTTTTATATTGACAAAGCGGTTTATCCAGGGTAAACTAACGTATGTGGTTTATCGCCGATAAACTGCTAAAAACAGGGAGGGGTTATTTATTATGCCAGGTATGGAATTAGGGGCTGTGCAGGCGCAGTTTGCAGAGATTGTATGGGAACATGAGCCGGTGGCGTCAGGGGAACTTGTGAAGATTTGTGAAAAGGAGCTCCATTGGAAAAAGCCTACCACATATACGGTGTTGCGAAAGCTCTGTGAAAAGGGGATATTTCAAAATCAGGATGGAATCGTTACGTCTGTGTTATCGCGCGAGGCGTTTTATTCGGCAAAAGGCGAGCAGTTTGTGGAAGAAAATTTCGATGGGTCGCTGCCTGCTTTTATTGCCGCGTTTACCGCGCGCAGGGCGTTGTCGCAGGCAGAAGTAGACGAAATTCAAAAAATGATAGATACATTTCGGGAGGGATAACTATGGAACAGGTATTTCTGAACATATGGAACCGGTCGTTTGCCGCGGGCTGGATGATACTTGCCGTAATCTTCTTTCGCATGTTGCTGAAAAAAGCCCCGAAATGGACGGTATGCCTGCTCTGGGGGCTCGTGGCAGTACGGCTGGCAGTCCCGTTCCATATTGAGAGCGCATTTAGCCTTCTACCAGGCACAGGGACTGTGCCAGCTCGCAGTACGGGGCTCCAGGCGTCAGGGCGCGCCGCCGGGGGAGCGGAAACGGACGGTATTGTGAAGCCGGCGTCTGGACAGCAGCAAAGGCCGCAAACCGGCATTGATCCCAATTCGCTAGGTTCCAAAAGCAGCGATAATCCGCATTCGCTAGGCTCCGAAAGCAGCGATAATCCGCATTCGCTAGGCTCCGAAAGCAGCAATAATCCGCATTTGCCAGGTACTGAAAGCAGCGTTGATCCGCTTTCACTAGGTTCCGAGACTAGCGCCGACCCGCTTTCACTAAGTTCCGAGACTAGCGCTGATCCGCTTTTACTAGGTTCCGAGACTAGCGCCGATCCGGACTCGCCAGGTACTGAAAGCCGTAGCGATCCGCTTTCATTAGGTTCTAAGGCTAGTGACGACCCATATTCACTAAGGATTGAAAGCAGCGCCGATCCGCATTCGCTAGGTTCCAAGTTTAGCGCCGATCCGCATTCGCTAGGCACTGCGGCCAGCTCTATGATATGGATGATCGGAATGGTGTCCATGCTGATATATGCGTCTGCCAGTTTTTGGCTGTTAAAGAAACAGGTGTCGGCGTCCATACGGGTTTTTGACTGCGTATATGCGTGTGATGATTTGAAAGGCCCGTTTATCCTGGGCGTCTTCTGTCCGAAAATCTATCTGCCTTCCAGGATCGATGCCGTTACGGCACAATGCGTCCTTGTGCATGAGAAGACGCATTTGCAAAGGTGGGACCACGTATGGAAACCGTTTGGCTTTTTCTTGTTGTCCGTGTATTGGTTTCACCCGCTTTGCTGGGCCGCGTACATCTTGCTGTGCCGGGATATCGAATACGCATGCGACGAAAAGGCGACGAAAGATATGGATAAAGCGCGCCGCGCAGATTATTGCCAGGCGTTGCTTACATGCAGCAGCAAAAAGAAGAAAATCGCGGCCTGCCCGGTTGCCTTTGGAGAAGCAGGGGTAAAGGGGCGTATCCAGTCTGTGCTTTGTTATAGGAAGCCCGCTTTTTGGAGGGTCGCTATTTCCCTGTCCGCGTGCGTGCTGGTTGCAGCTTGTTTTATGACAGAGCCGAAAGCAGCAGGGCGGGCGCCTGCCGCTCCGGAAGGCGCTGGGATGCAAGGGCAGGTGCAAAACCAGAAGGAGCATGATGTATCTGCGCAAACTATGCAGGATGATACAAAGGAGCATGATGTATCTGTGCAAACTATGCAGGATGATACAAAGGAGCGCGACCGTTCTATGCAATCCGGGCAGGATGACCGAAAGGAGCAGGAGCCATCTATTCAGGACAAAAAAGCGGTTAAAAGCAGCCAGAAAATTGCATCTATTACAGGGCATGCGGCTGCTATGTCGCGGGAGGGCTATCAAGAAGCTGCCATTTCCTATGTAAAATATACAGGGGACGGCGGGAAATATTTTGCGCGGCATCCGTGGAAAACGAAAAAACAGCGCGACCGCCTTGCGCAGGCCGCATTGCGGGAGCTATATACGCTTACCGGATACCAGCTAAAAGAATGCGTCTACACAACCGATGGGCGAAGCAGGTTTATTTTTGGAAAAAGCAAAGACGCCATACAAAGCTCCCATGCATTTTACACGCGGGATTATGGCTATACGCTGGCGGGCAGTTCCACGCCGTCTATGGCATTTGCAAATGCCAGGCGCGTATGGTACTCGGATGTACAGCAGCTTGTTTCCCCGTACCACGATCCACAATACCAGGGGCATGGGGCAATCCCCGCTTGGTTTTTAGACCAAAGCGGCGTGTACCAGGGGCAAAAGCTCAAAGGGTTTGAGGCATTTGGTTTCGAGGATGCGGTATATACGCATGTAAAGATGAAATTCGACGGCGGTTATTATATTGTGGTAACGGATGATGAGATAGAATCGGCCGCTGAAGTATCAGGGCCATATTTTGAGGCGGATGAACGGCCGGAAACCGGGCGTGGCATTCCTGGCGAACGCGCCAAAGAAGCGCCTGCCCTTGCAAAAGCTTTGAAAAGAGCAGGAAAGGGAGCAACGATTTATGAAGCGGATTTTACTAGTGGAAGACGACTTGAGCCTGGTAAACGGCTTATCCTTTGCTATGGGAAAGCAGGGGTATTTGCTCGATGTGGCGCATACTAGGAGCGAAGCGGGCCAGATGTGGGAAAGCGGGGACTATGACCTGGTCGTTTTGGATATATCCCTGCCGGACGG
>CASUON010000134.1 GCA_949457475.1 uncultured Lachnospiraceae bacterium | reverse complement strand
ACCTGAAACGGGCTGGCGCCCCGATGGATAACCACTTCCAGCCCCGGCGCCTTCTGCTCCAGGTACTGGCGCATATAAGGCACAAATATCTGTTCTATCCCATAGTGCCCGGCGTCAATCACCGCCATCCCGCAAGCAAGCGCGTCAATACCTGTATGATGGTCAATATCCCCTGTAATATAGACGTCCGCCCCGGCTTTTATGGCTTCGCCAGCGTCGCTTTTGCCCGCGCCAGGACAGATCGCCACCCGTTTTACCTGCTTTTGCAAGTCTCCAAACACGCTTACCTGCGCCAGCGAAAACGCGCGCTTTACCTGCGCGCAGCAGGCGGCCAAAGAAACAGGCTCCTTTAGGCTGCCAACCCGCCCGATCCCCTGCGGGGCGCCTTCTTCCACACAGGTCACTTCCAAAGGTACGGTGTCTGCCAGGCACATTTTTTCGGCCGCCAAGTCCGCCATCCCCATAACATCAAAATTCGTATGCATCGCATAATAGGATATGCCCGCCCGGATCATGGCAATAATCCTGCGCCCGATAAAATCATCCTCCGTAATCCGCTTCATTCCGCGGAACAAAAGCGGATGGTGGGTCAGCAGCAAATCCGCGCCCAATTCCACAGCTGTCTGTATGGCCTCGTCCGTAGCATCCAACGCAATGCATACTTTCTTTACTTCTTTTTCATAACTGCCTACCAGCAGCCCTACGTTATCCCAGTCGCAGGCATACGCCTTTGGCGACTGCTGCTCCAATATCTGGATGAGCCCTTCACACTTCAATTGTTCTTCCTCTTTCTTCTTCTCTTTTTTTCTTCGCTTTTTTCTTTTTCTTCTCTTTTTTTCTCTTTTTTTCTTCGCTTTTTTTCTCTTTTTTTCTTTTTTCTTCGCTTTCTCTCTTTTTTTCTTTTTTCTTCTCTTTTTTTCTTTTCTTCTTTTCTTCTCTTTCTTCCCTTTATACTGGCTGTTTGTTAGGTCTAAATAAGTAGGCTGAATATGTTGCCATTCTGTAAAGGCAATTCTCGACGGCGCTGTTTCCTTCAGCTAAAAACAAACACAGCAGACAACAAACTAAACAGTGCAATTGCCATGAGTAACAAGCACTGCCTGTATGTACCCAGGATATCTTTCTGATCGTACACATCAAAAATCCACGGCGTTTTGTGCCCATATTAATTATTTTTGATAAGTTCTATCGAAAAAATAGACAAATAAATATACGAAATACTAACAAACCAGTACGCGGGCATGCAGTTGCCCCCTATGGTCTATACCAAGCCTGTAGCCGGCGGATGCCGTCCAGCTGCCAGGCCAGTTCCTGCCTGCGCGCCTCCTGTTCGTCTCCCTTGCGGCAAACGGCCGGCGATTTTAATATTTTTTCTGCGCGCGCCTCCTGTCCGCCTTCCTTGCGGCCAGCATCCAGCGATTTTAATATCTTTTCCCTGCGCGCCCCGTCGCGTTCCAACATCCCGTACAGCAGCGGATGCCGCATGCCAATCAGGTAGGCGCCGTATTGGTCGTATAGCCATTGGACGCATTCTGGTTGCTGCAATTCTTGCAGCAGCGCCTGCATTTCCCTTTGTTCAGCACCAGGCAGGCGGGGATGTTCTGCCTCGGTAGGCGCTTGTTTTCCTTCCTGCGCACCGCCCGGCAGACAAGCTGCTTCATTTTCGTACCGTCCCAGCAGATCTACATCTAGGATCGGATAATATTTCCCGTCCTCGTATACCAAATCTTCCTTATCTATATCCATATGCCGTCCCCGCAAAAACTTGCGTACTTTCGCAATATCAGACTGCGGCTCCAGCACCAGTTCTTTAAATGCCCCCTGCGCCAAAAGTCCGGCGGCGTCCTCCAATATGTGGATCACAGTCAGCCCGCCCATACCGGCGACTACGGCGCAGTCCACCTCCCCGGCGTTTAGCTTTTGCATCCCATCCGACAGCCGGGTTTGGATATGTTTTTCCAATCCGCTTCTTTCAATATGTTCCTGCGCCCTTGCAAGCGGCCCCGGGCGGATATCCATGGCAACCCCTCCCGGGCACCGTCCGCTCTGGACAAGGTAGATCGGCAGATACGCATGGTCTGTCCCAATATCCGCTACACGGTTCCCGTCCGTCACAAAGCCGGCGACTGCCAACAGGCGTTTTGATAATTTCTGCACAAGTAACCTCTTTTTTGCTCTTTTCTTCTATTCCAAGTAGTCCTTCAGCTTGCGGCTGCATCTTCCGTATACTATTGCTGGTGTTTCATGTTTTTCTTCTATTCCAGGTAGTCCTTCAGCTTGCGGCTCCGGCTCGGATGGCGCAGCTTGCGCAGCGCTTTTGCCTCAATCTGGCGGATACGCTCCCTAGTAACATTGAATTCTTTGCCGACTTCTTCCAGCGTGCGCGCACGGCCGTCCTCCAGGCCAAAACGCAGCGTCAGCACTTTCTGTTCCCGTTCGGTCAACGTCCCAAGCACTTCGCTCAGCTGTTCTTTTAACAGTGTAAACGCCGCCGCGTCCGCCGGTACCGGTACGTTGTCGTCCTGGATAAAGTCCCCCAAGTGGGAATCTTCCTCTTCGCCGATCGGCGTTTCCAACGACACCGGCTCCTGCGATATCTTTAGGATTTCCCTTACGCGTTCTACCGGCATATTCATCTGCGCCGCGATCTCTTCCGGCGCCGGCTCGCGTCCCAGCTCCTGCAGCAGCTGCCTGGAAACACGGATCAGCTTGTTAATCGTCTCTACCATGTGCACCGGTATCCGGATCGTCCTGGCCTGGTCGGCGATCGCCCTTGTAATTGCCTGGCGGATCCACCAGGTCGCATACGTGGAAAATTTATACCCTTTGCGGTAATCAAACTTTTCCACCGCCTTGATTAGGCCCAGGTTTCCTTCCTGGATCAAATCCAAAAACAGCATCCCCCTGCCCACATAACGCTTCGCGATGCTGACTACCAGACGCAGGTTTGCCTCCGCCAGCCGCTTTTTTGCGTCTTCGCCGCGGTCCTGCTCAAACGTCAGCCTGCGAATCTCCGCGTCCAAGTCTGCAAGCTCTTCCTCTGTCTGCGCCTTTTCCTTACGGTTTTTTAGGATCATTATTTTTTCATGCGCCAGCACGCCATTTTCCATTTTCTGCGCCAGGTCAATCTCTTCTTCCGCGCTCAACAGCGGGACTTTCCCAATTTCTTTTAAGTACATGCGCACCGGGTCTTCAATGCTTACGCCGTCCGGAACCGTAAGGTCGATATTTTCTACTTCTACGTCATCGTCGTCGTCAAGCAGGATATCGTCGTCGTCGCCGTCTGAAATGCGCAAAACGTCCACATTGTGTATTTCCAGATATTCCAGCACATTGTCCAGCTGTTCCACACTCAGATTCATACTCGCAAATGCATCGCTGATTTCCTGATATTCCAGCATATTCTTTTTTTTCTTTGCCCGTTCTACTAAGGTCTTTAAAATCTCTAAAAACTTCTGCTGGTCAAACACAGTATTCTCCGAAGCCTCCGACGACTTGTCCGCTTTTTGGTTTTTCCTTCTGTTTTCTGCCATATTCGCCATTCTTTCATCCTCTCTTGGTTTAATATGCTTCATCTATTCCGGTAGTATAAAAACTTTTTTCCGCAATACTTCAAGCATTTTCTTCTCTTCGACCATCTGCCGGAAACGTTCCTGCATACCGTCAGGATTGCGATTTTCACGCAGCATCTGTAGGTGGTTTTCTTTTAGTTTTACAATCGTATCTTTCAGCGCCTGCTCCCGCTCCTGCTTTGTGCGGACTTCCCGTATCGATTCGTGAAACGCGGCCGCAATCTCCCGCTGCTCCTGCATATCGTCAAAGTGGCTTGGAATCTGCGCCAGGTTCAGCTCCCCCGCGTCAAGCTGCGCAAAAAGCACGGCGGCTGTCTGCCTGCAAAGCTCATCCGAAAAATCATCCGGGGAAATATAAGCCCGTATCATTTCATATAGCTCCGGTTCTTCGCTTAGCCATGTTAAAAGCAGCTTTTGTGATTTTTTAATGCCGGCTCCCTTTTGCAGCTCTTTTTTCTGGACGCCGGATTTTAGCGGCTTCGGCCTTTGTACCATACCTTCCTGGCTGCTGACATAAGCGACTAGTTTACGTAAGTTGTCAAATCCAATCTGGTACTTGGAGGCAACCGCTTCGATATAGTTGTTCCGCTCCACTTCCTGGGGAAATGCCAGTAGCTTTCTGGCAATTTCATTATGGAACGCGGTCTTGCCCTGCGGGTCTTCCATATCATAATTTTGCTCCAAAATCCGGATTTCAAACATAAAGCTGTTCTCCGCCTGGTCGATCCGTTCCTGATAGGCCTGCGCGCCTAGCGCTTTGATAAATTCATCCGGATCTTTGTGCGGCTTCATAGAAATAACTTTGGCGGACAGACCCGCTTCTTTTAAAATCGGAATTGCGCGCAACGCCGCTTTAACCCCGGCCCCATCGCTGTCAAACGTCAAATAGACCTCTTTGGTATACCGCTTCAGCAGGCTGGCATGCCCGCTGGTAAACGACGTCCCAAGCGATGCGACCGCATTGTCAAAGCCCGCCTGGTGCAAGGCTATGACATCCATATACCCTTCGCATAGCAGCATCTGCGGCCTTTTGGACTGTCTGGCCAGATGCAGCCCGTATAAATTTCGGCTCTTGTCAAATACCGGCGTTTCAGGGGAATTGAGGTATTTGGGCTCCCCGTCCCCCATAACCCGGCCTCCGAACCCGATAATCTTTTGATGCACGTTCATAATCGGAAACATCGCGCGGTTCCAAAATTTATCGCACGCCCCCCGCCGCTCGTCCACCGAAATAAGCCCAGCATCTTTCAAAATCCCGTCCGCATAGCCTTTTGCCTTCAGATAACGGTACAACCCGTCGCTGTACTTGTCCGCATAACCAAGCCCAAACTTGCGCATTGTCTCATCTGTCAGCTGCCGCCCGCGGAAATACTCCAGCGCGCGGGCGCCCCGTTCACTGCGCAGCAGCAGATAATAATACTTGCCGGCTTCGCGGTTTACTTCCATCAGCTTCGAACGGTAATCCGACTCCTGGCGCTGCTGCGCGGTCATTTCCTTCTGCGGCAGGCGGATGCCGGCGCGCTGCGCCAATGTCTCCATGGCTTCTTGGAAGGTAAAATTTTCATACTCCATTAAAAAAGTAAACACATTCCCTCCCGCGCCGCATCCAAAGCAATAATACATCTGCTTGCTCTGGGACACGGAAAAGGACGGTGATTTTTCATTATGGAACGGGCATAGCCCAAAATGGTTGCTGCCTTTTCTCTGCAGCCTGACATAGCCGGATATGACGTCTACGATATCGTTTGCCGAGCGCACTTCCTCTATGACCTCATCTGAATAATATGCCATCCGCCTGACCTCTTTCCTAATATTACTTTCCCGCACACCAAAGCTGCATGCACCGGGCTGCTTTTTTATCCCAGTCACGATGCGTTGCCGGGCTGGTCCTTGCCGCAGACGCTAGACCTGCCACGGCGCCGGCACAAAATATTCGTTGAACTTCGCGATTGCATACTGGTCTGTCATCCCCGCAATATAATCACAGACTACCCGGTCTTGTTTCTCTCCGTCTGTGATCATATCGGTAAATTGCTGCGGCATTTGCTCCAAGTGTTCCATATAATAGCAAAACAGCCGCTCCAGCAGTTCTTTCGCCTTATTTTCCTCCCCTTTGGCAACTGGGTTGTGGTAAAGATGTTCGAACATGAACTGGCGCAGGCCCTTCATCGCCTGCTCGGTTTCTTCGGACATGCGGATCTCATTCTTGCCCATACTGTTTGTAACAATATTATGTATTAAAGTATTCAGCCTCATACGTACAGAATTGCCAAGCACCTCCCGAAATTTTGCCGGGATATCTTCTTCACACAAGATGCCTGCGCGTATCGCGTCGTCGACGTCATGGTTGATATAGGCAATTTTATCCGACAGGCGCACGATCCGGCCTTCCAGCGTCATCGGCGTACTGCTCATCTGGTGGTTTAAAATCCCGTCCCGCACTTCTTTCGTCAGGTTTAGCCCTTTTCCATGCTTTTCCAGTTTTTCCACAATGCGCACGCTCTGTTCGTTGTGACGGAAACCGCCCTCGCACAAACGGTTCAAAATGTATTCCCCCACATGGCCAAACGGCGCATGCCCCAGGTCGTGCCCCAGCGCAATGGCTTCGACCAGCGCTTCATTTAAGTGCAGCGCTTTGGCAATCGTGCGGGCATTTTGGGATACTTCCAGCGTATGCGACATACGGGTCCGGTAATGGTCCCCTTTTGGCGTTAAAAAAACCTGCGTCTTATTTTTCAGCCTACGGAACGACCTGCTATGTAAAATCCGGTCCCTGTCCCTTTGGTACACCGGGCGTATATCACACGGCGCCTCCGGGCGGTCCCTGCCTGCGGACTGGTCGCTGAACGCGGCGTACGGGCTTAACAGCACGTGTTCCCTTTGTTCCATTTCCTCACGAATCGTCATGGGCGCTTACCCCTTCTTTCCTCTTGCTCGTTTCTCATTTATTCTTTCTTCTTCTATTCCTCGGCCCGTACGGTTTCAGCTTTTTCATCTACCCTTCCTTTTTCTAGTTTCCGATTCCAGTACGGTTTTATCCTTCTTGGACCTTCTATCATAATCCCTTATTTTTAAAATTCTGTGTTTTTTTTGAAAATCCTTTATTTTTTTTCTTTTTTTTGTATAATCATTGTATGTAATCATAGAAAAGTGAAGACTGGAGTATAGATCAAATATGTCTACGATATCCAATATGTATGAAACGCCAAAAAAACATTCTATAAAACTATTATTTTTACTGTTTTCCGCCATCGTGTTCGTGTCCCGCATCTGGTATATCCGGGAATGCAATACGCTGGCCATCCGCAATGACGAGTACGGATACTGGTCGCATGCCGCCCTGTTCTCCGGGCACGACTGGTCTGATGTGCTGGCCGGGCATATGAACTGGTATTCCTATGGCTACAGCCTGGTACTGACCCCATTGTTCTGGTTTTCCCACAGCCTGCGCGTCATGTACAAAGCCGCCATAATACAAAACGGCATATTCGGCGTCCTTTCTTTTCTTATCTGCTATCAGTGCGCGCAGATACTATTTCCCGCGATCGGGCGCCGGATTCTGCTGGCCGTATCCTTTAGCGTATGCATGTATTCTTCCTATATTACGCAGGGTGCGATCGCCTGGAGCGAATCGTTTTTATACCTGCTCGTATGGCTGCTGCTGTATCTGTTTTTGCTCTTTGAACAGCGCCCATGCGTAAGCCGCGCGCTGCTCCTTAGCCTATGCATGGGCGGCTGCTATATCACGCACAACCGGACGGTCGGCATTGTGACCGCCTATGTCCTTGTCGTACTGTTTCTGCGCCTGAGCGACGCGATCGGCTGGAAGCTGTTTGCGGCGCTTCTTCTCCCGCTATGCGTGATTCTATTTATAAATGTGGATATCAAAAGCTACCTGTGCATCATCGAAGGCTTTGGCATAAAGCCCAAAAACGGGATGGGCGCGCAAAAAGAACATCTGATGTCCCTGTTAACCATACAAGGCTGGTGGAACCTGGCGCGTTCTCTCAGCGGGCAGCTATGGTGTCTTGCAACGTCCACGTTCGGCATGCTGTTTTGGGGGCTTGCGTACTGTGCGGGCGCGGTATTACAGGCGCTACGTGCCAAAAAGGCTGGCCATCACCTAGCGTTTTACCTATTTACGCTGCTTGCGTCCATAGGCACCTTTTTAATCTCCGCAATCAGCCTGATCGACCCGGCCTCAATCACGAACTTAGAATCCGATACGGACTTGAGCTATTTTATTTACACCCGTTATGACGAATGTATCATCGGCATTTTGCTGCTCCTTGGGCTTTTGGATTTTATGTACCGCAAAAAAGATGTGAAATTTATGCTGCTCACGCTTGGCTCCATCTGCCTATACACCGGCATGGGCGCAATCTTATACTGCAATTTGCAGCGCATTGCCGACACCTGGCACTACCGCTCCTTTTGCGCCGCCGGCATCGGCTTTTACCGCCTGTTTTCCAAGGAATTTTCCATGGGCTGGTGCGTATTTATCAGCGGTGTGGTCTTTTCGCTGCTCTTTTTGCTTTCCCTACGCCACAAACGCCGCAGCCTGCACACCGCCCTCTGCTGCATCTTATTAATCGCGGTATTTGTCCCAACCGGGCTGTATTCCTCCCAGATTGGGACGATCAATTCGCAGCAAGGCAAAGTCTCCTGCGGCAACCTGGGACTGTACTACCAGCTGAAAAAAGTCGTCGGCAACCGGAACGTCTACTGTACGCTGGAAGACACGGATAATTTCAGGATCGCCTATGAGCTGCAAGTCAACTTGATCGACACGCATGTATTTTCCATTACGCTGGAAGACCTGCCGATTCAAGAATCCGGCTATTTTATCTGCTGCAGCAGCGCGGATTTGGGTAACCTGAAAGGAGACGACTATTATCTGCTGGCGCAAAGCGACGCGTATTCTGCCGTTGTAAAAGGCGACAGCCTAGCTAACGCCGTTTCCATCCTTACAGGGGAAGAGCTCGAGCGCGTCGGCACGGGCGCCTCATAGATACCAAACGCGGCACATATCTTTCCATCCTTACAGGGGAAGAGCTCGAGCGCGTCGGCACGGGCGCCTCATAGGACCAACTCTAAGGCGTCCCGTAGAACCCGCACGAAAGCGCAGTAAATTCTGCAACCGTTGCTGCACATTGTACAGCGACTCAGGCCCCCCGTAGAACCCGTACAAAAACGCAGTCCCCCCTCTGCAACATAGTGGATTTACATAGTATGATCTAATATAAGGAAAGTAAAAAACACGTGACAAAAAGCGCGAAACAGAAACTTTTCGTTTTGTTTCGCGCTCTTATATGCAGAAGATGGGACTTGAACCCACACGATATTGCTACCACAGGCACCTGAAGCCTGCGCGTCTGCCAATTCCGCCACTTCTGCTTGGCACAATACATATATTACCTGAACTCCTTTTATTTGTCAAGCATTATTTTTAAATTGATAGTGTAACTTTACTTGGGGGTTTCAATGAGCAGACTATCCCCTTAATTTC
>CASUON010000133.1 GCA_949457475.1 uncultured Lachnospiraceae bacterium | reverse complement strand
CTCCAGCAGGGCATTGTTGGAAGAATCATCCTCTACCAGAGCATTATTCGAAGTATCATCCTGCATCAGGGAGCTCGACGGAGCATCGTCTAATGCAGAATCGATCGGCAAAGAATCTTCCGTCAAAGTTTCACTGAAAGACGCCTCATCTACTGGGGTGTCGTTCAATGAGGAATCTTCTACCAGGGAATTGTTTAATGTAGTATCCTCTGCCGGAATATCGCTTAATGTAGTATCCTCCAGCGGAACATCGCTTAATGTAGTATCCTCTAGCGGAATATCGTTTAATGGAGCTTCGTCCATCAGGAAATCATTTAACGGAGTTTCCGCTGCCATGTCGTTGCTAAGTGGAGTATCCACCGTCAGGCCGTCGCTGGTCGTGGCATCCGGAGCATCGTACAATGTAGATTCTTCCATTAGAGAGCCCGACGGAGCATCTTCCATGAAAGTACTATCCGCTATAGTATCTTCCACCAGAGCGCTTGACGGAGCATCTTCTAACGAGGAATCATTTGACGAAGCATCTTTCGCCAAAGTATCGGTAAATGGTGCCTCATCTATTTGGATATCGCTCAATGAGGAATCCTCTACTAGGGAATCGTTTAATGTAGTATCCTCTGCCAGGGAATTGTTTAATGTAGTATCCTCTGCCAGAACATCGTTTGATGTAACATCTTCTACCGGGAGATCGCCTAATATAGCATCTTCTGCCAGAACGTCGTTTGATGGAGTATCTTCTATCGGGAGATCGCCTAATATAGCATCTTCTACTGGGACATCGCTTAATGTAACGTCTTCTACTGGGATATCGTTTAATGTAACGTCTTCTACTGGGGCATCGTTTAATGTAACATCTTCTACCGGGGCATCGCCTAATATAGCATCTTCTGCCAGAACGTCGTTTGATGTAGCATCTTCTATCGAAATATCGTTTAATGGAGAGCCTTCTACCAATACATCGTTTGATGGAGGGGCTTCTACTGAAACGTCGCTCAACGTGGCTTCGTCCATCAAGGAATTATTGAACGGAATTTCCGCTACTGCGTCATCGCGAAACAAAGTACCCTGCATCTGTTCATCGCTGACGAGAGATTCTTCTAATTGGCCATCGCTTGGTGAAATTTGTACCAATGGATTTTCATTGATTTGGGCGATATCCGCCTGGATTTCCTCCGTTTGTGGTTCCACAGTATCAGTGTTGGCGTCTAAAGGTGCCTGTGTTGCATTGTCGAAATCCATTGTATTAAGTGCTTCTGTATTAAGTGCTTCTGTTTTAGGTGTTTCTGTTTCGATCTCTTTCTTTTCAAGTCCATCCGAATAAATCGGTTCTGTTTCAAGTTCTTTTATTAGATCGATCGCTTCTGTTTCAAGTTGTTCCAGGTCAAATGCTTCTGCTCCAAGTCCGTCTAAATCGTACCGTCCTGTTTCAAATCCGTCCATATCAAACCTCCTTCTTTCCAATTATTCTAAAATCAAATGTTTCCAAAATCAAATGCTTCTACAATCAAATGCTTCTAAAATCTGATTCAAATCTTTTTATGGCTGTCTCCATCCGGCTGCCCGTTTCCGGTTTCTGCTGGGAGCCAGTCGCATAGCTCGATGTAGCTTTTATTCACCTGCTGCAAAGCGTGGTTGCGGGCATCGTAGATAGAACTTCGGCTTTGCAGCATCCATTCCCGGATATTTTGATTCCCCTCGATCCAGTCGCAGATTTTGTCCTTATATACCTGGTTGATCCGTTCGCACAGATTTTGGACAATGTTTTTGGCGTCTTTTTCCATGCGTATACAATACGGAAGCGCGTTTTTCATAGCGTCGATCAAAATTGCCAGGTCTTCTTTATACTCTTGGATGACGTCGTTTTCGCATTTAGAGAGCATCCGTTCCCTGCATGGGGTTTCTGACGCGTCCGCATCTACGGTTTTGTAATTGATCTCCGTTTTGTAGTGGCAGCTTGCGTAACCGCGCGGGGGCAGTTTTTTTTCTTCATCATCAAGCGCGGTGAGGACGACTGACAGGTTCCCTTCCGGCAGGCTGATCGTTTCGATCTGGTCTAGCCGCTTCATTACGAAAGGTTCAATGACGTCTTTGGCCTGGTCAATATCAGTGCTGTCATAGCCGTTTTCCGTTAGGATTGCCTCCAGTTTTTTCTTATACCTGGCTGCAATGCTTTTGCGGTCTTTGTGGAATAGCATTTTCGTAATTAAAGGGAAGTAATCTTCCTCCGCTAGGTCGGGGTGTTTTTCCCTGTAAGCTTGATCCAGCTCATAAAAATCTTTTTGGTTGTCGACCAGGTGGAAGAAATCCCACCGTTCCGGGGAATGAAACGGGGTGGTAATCAAAAGCGTAAATAAGTCGTCCACATACGTATCAAAGTTGCATTTTGTCTGCTTGGCCTGCTTTACTGCTTCGTCGTTTAGGCTGTCTAAAAATTCCCCCGCGGCCTGGCGCAGCTCTTTATAGTACAGGCCGCCAGGGTCTACGTCCATCGAAGAGATCATGCAGTTTTGTACGACGGTAAAAATCGTTGTGAAGGCAGGGTCAAACACGCCCAGGTTTGGGATTTGGGACGTCTTCATGGCCTCTTCAAAAGCCTGTTTTAGCTTTGTGCGCTTTCTGCTGCGGAAGTAATAGTCGGCAGGCAGGGCGCTGTGGATGCTCGACCATCCATCGGTAAACATCATTTCTTTCCAGTCGCTGTCTTCTGCGTGAAAGCCCTGGAGCTCTTTTTCCAGCGCTTTTACGCCTGCCTCGATGATTTCCTTGGAGGCGTCCGGCTCTTTACCAGTATATTGGATGCTTACGCGCTGGTTATAGTCGTTTAGCGCTTTGGTCAGCCTGCGCTTGTAATTTTCACGGAATCGCAGGTCGATCTGTCCATCCGGAACATACTCGTTTTGGTAGCGCTTGAGGATGGACAGCAGCTTTGCCTGGATTGTTTCGGCTTCTGCAATCCGGGCTGCCTGGCGGATCGTATCGTTAAATTGCTGCAGCTTGTTGCGGATAATTTCCACGCAGGAGGCCGTCCCGTCCGTATATAGACCTATTTTTATCAAATTGTTCTTCGCTTCGTCCCTGGCGTTTTCTTCTTTCTGGCTTAGTTCGTTTTCAGGGGCAAAGGCAAGCGCGGAGCCGATTACGGTATGTTGTTGTAAAATATTTTTAAATTCGCCGTCTGCCCGCTCCAATATCGCCATACTGCGGTTGATATGTTTTTCATAAAGCCCGTCGATGTCATAGCAAAGGTCGGCCTTATTAATGAAGAAAAAGATTTTTTCTGTAAAGCGGCGTTTTTCCTCGGCCGTTTTTAGCATTGACAGCGCTTCTGAAAAAACAGACTGCGCATTGTCCGTATCGTAAGTTTCCAGCGCGTCCCTTACTAAAAGTACGGCGTCCGCGTCAATCATTGTCTGTGCGCTTAAGGTGGTAAAGGTCTTTGTGGTAGAGCCGTAGCCAGGCATGTCCCGGAAAATCGCATTGTTCATTTCCTGCAGGATTGGGGAATAAATGACAATCCCTTTTACCGCGGGGCTGATCTCTTCATTTGCAATATATGGCTCTAGGTTTTTGCGGGTTACATGAATAAGCAGTTCGTCTTTCTTCCCAAGGTAATCCCAAATCGTAGATATATTGTTCAGGATGCTTTGTATTTCTTTGCACCCTTTTTGTATTTTATTTGTTTCGCCTTCTTTTACCCAGCCTTCAAAGCGCCCTTTGAAATTCTGGTATTCCGAAACCGTGTCGATCGCAAAGCCGGATGCTTTGTCTGTCAGATTTTGCGGAAAGTGCGGTATCTTTTTTAAGACGTCTACAAAGTTATCGTGGAATTCTTTTTTGCTGTAAAACGTTACTTCGGCTTTGGATTCCGCCGCATAGCGGATTTCTGTTTTGGCCCGCGTGCATTCGTCGTCGCTGAACGGCAGTAGGTTCTTACCCACTACGATGGCGTTGGTGGCTACGCTTTTTCCGCTGGAAGTGCGCCCTACCACTGCGACGACAAAATGGTTCGCTTTGATTTGCAGCGCTTTCTTTTCCGCCTCTTTTTTTAGCGATTCTAATTCCTGCTGTTCTTGGACGGAGAAGATGCGTTCTTCCTCTTTTTTGGCAACTGCGTTGTAGGCCTGTACAAATCCGCCGTTGTCCAACAGCTGGTCTACCATTTTTGCGGCCTTGGATAAAGCGCTGAAGTAACGTTCCCGTTCTTTTTTTGCGCCTTCGCTTTTGTCAATTGCTGGCATAGGATTATACGTCCCCCTTTTATAGTTTGTTTTTGAAATAGCCGTTTTTATACGGCGACGGTGATCGTGCTCGACATAGGCGGCAGCTCTACTTTATCTATGCCCGGGTTGGAATTGCCGATCGCCGTCAGGCTCTTGGACAACCAGACAAAAGCCTCTTTAAACTGTTCTTTGCGCGCCTGGAAGACTACGCCGCAGCCGCCCCGGGTGTAGGATTTCAGTTTCGAAATATCTGCGTCGGTGCCGATGCCCATCGGGAAAAAATTTATTTTATCATGATTTAGTGCGTCTTGAAGGCGCTGGTAGGCTTCCGCCTCTTTTTCCGTATCGGTGGGCGCGCCGTCCGTCATTAAAAACATCCATGGGCGCCAATAGTCTACGCCGACCCTTTTGTATTCCTGTTTCCGTGCCTCGATGGCGTCCAGACCGGCGATAATGGCCCCGTTCATGGCTGTCGCACCGCCTGCGGAAAGCTGCGGGGCGGTATAGTTTGCTGCCGGGGAGAATGGGACGATTGTTTCTACTGCGGAATGGAAACGGATGACGCAGATATCCGCGCACCCGTATGCTTTGGAATCCTCCTGTAACGCTTCGCCTAGGGCAAGCAGCCCTTCGTTTAATTCCTGCATAGGTTTTCCGTCCATAGAAGCGGACGCATCTACTAATACGACACAGGCAATATGTTTTTCCCCTGGATAAATCATATCTGTCATAGTTTTTGTTTCCCCCTTATCCTGTTTTTATGGTTTCGCGCCGTGGGCTTCCTCCTCCGTTGGATTAGCTGGCTGTGGACTGGCAGTATGCGGTGCATTTTGATTGTTGTTTTGCGGTGTTTGCTGTAAATAGTCATTTTGCAGCTTCTGATAATCGTCTTTTAATTTAAGATAATCGTCCTGTATATTAAAATCAAGTAGTAAATCGCCAGGTATATTTTTATCAGAACCAAGCAGTAAATCGCTAGGCATATCTTTGTCAAAATCTTTCGTTGGCAAGTGTTTCTCTAAATTGCATCCTGGATTACTGCCTGAATCGTTAGCTGGAATACTTTCATTGGTTTGCTGTTGCCCATCCTGCGGGTAGCTTGACTGCGTAATGCCTAAAAGGCTCAGGTCGTCGTGCGTCCAGGCCGGCTGAGGCATACCGCTTACATAGCCTGCGGCAGTGGCCGGTTGGTTCAGGGCGTCCAGCCTTGCTTTCTGGCTTTCTGTTTGTATGACGTTCCAGATGTTTTTATTAAACCTCGGACGTACGGCGGTTTCGATCAGCTGGTGGGACACCGCGGCCAATAGCGTTAAGTCGTCCGCTACGGAAGAACGGAAGTCTTCGTCCAGCAAGCGGCTGCGGTAGATATCCAATGCTTCTTGCGGCGCGTGCACTTCTTTTTTGGCCAGCGTCTCAATTGCCGGTTCCATGAACGGGTAGTAAATGCCGTGGTTGTAGTTGATGCCAAAATAATCCGGCCGGGTGGCTGCAAAAGCGTCTAGCACGCCGTCTGTTGCCATTACAAAGCCTGCGACGGGCCTGTTTGCCCGTTCAAAAGTCCAATATTTTTCACCGCTTTGCAATGGATAGACGCTGTTTGCTTCATCGCCCTTTATCCGGGTGGTAACCAGTTCTACTTGGCCATCCGCAGTCTGGACAACGACGCCGCCGTCCCCCGCATGTCCAAAAAACAGGTTTTCACCGTCGAAAACAACGACCGTTAGGGTAGACTGGAAATTGTATACCGTTTCATGCGCTGCGTCCGCGGCTTCTTCCACGCTTTTACGCGCGCTATGGAAAGCGTCCCGTAGCAGCTGTCCCATCGGCCCGTTTTTTTCCTGATCCAGAACCAGGGGGTTCCCGCCGGCCAGGGATGCAAGCGATGTTTTTACGCTGTCCATTGCATTTTTCACAGCGATATAGGAACCCCAGTGTGAAGAAACGCAGCTGCCGACGCCGTCCGCGACGGCGGCAACCAGCACCCCTTCTTGTTCCAGGTAGCACAAGTCGCTGTAATCCTGGCAGGGGATGGGCGGCTGGGCCTTTTGATGGGACGCCCCCTGCAAAGATAGGGCAAACGCAGACATCCGGCTGTTTGAAAGGACTTTACCCTCCTGCGTTTTTGGGGCCTGCTTTTGCAAGGGGCTTATTTGGGGGATATTAATTTTTGACGTACCCAATTTTGAGATCCATTTTTTGGGAACCTGTGTGAAATCATGCATAAGGCCTCCTTAATCTATACAATCCAGATGTACAGAACCAATTTCTGTATGATCTTCGTCATAAATGGTAATTTCAAAATCTTCCGTATAGCCCGATTTGTAGATATAGCCGCGCCGCCCATAATAAAATGAGAACGAGAATTTTTTCTCTTCTTCTTTTCCAGCGCTGGAGGTTACATAGGTTGGCGTACAGGAGTCGTTTAACGGGGCGCCGTCCACACTAAAATGGATATAAACCGGTTCACCGGATTGAAATTCACGGACTGTATTTGGGATGTAGTACGTTCCGCTTTTATTTACGCAGTCAATGCTTACATGCCAGCGGAACAGTTTATCATATTTTTCCTGCCAGGAGCTGTCGGTTCCGATCAGCTCCATCAGATAGTCGTGCGTCTGTTGGTCGTGGGCACCTTCCATATCAACATATTTGGCCATGGACTTATGGCTCATTTCCAGGCTGTCTTCATAATCGCCCAGCTGTTTAAATTTATCGGTTGCAGTGGCATAGTCGCCGCTGTTATACGCATGGACGGCTTCTTTATAATATGCGTCCATGCAGCGGTCTTTTAAATTTTCGCTGTATTTAAAATCTTCGAGGGCTGCAAACAGGTTCATTGCGGCGCCATAGTCTTCGGCATCATAGTAGCGCATGGCTTCGCAATAGTTTTTCATTTCGCGGCTCATCTTAAAACGGCCGAGCGATTCAAACTGGGCAATTGCAGCGTCATAGTCTTCGGCGTCATAGAGGGCCATTGCCGTACAGTAGTCTTTCATGCTGCTGCTGTCTTTAAATCCGCCAAGCGTGCCAAAAGCTTCTGCTGCGGCCGTATAATCATTCTGATGAAAACTTTGCATGGCTTCGCAATAGATTTTCAGAATGCCGCTATCTTGATAATCGTCCAGCTGTTCCAATCGTTTGATCGCAGAATTATAGTCATCCCCGTTATAGTATTCCATCGCTTCATTGTAAAGGCCGGCCATAGACTGTTCCTTCATGGCGCTGCTGTCTTTAAAATCGCCCAGCTGTTCAAATTCGTCGATTGCATAGGAATATAGGCCGTTTTTGTAATCATCCATGGCTTCATGGTACTGGTAATATTTATAAATCGTTCCGGTATTTGCCAAAAGCAAAGCGCACAAAACGATCGCCAAGGCCCATTTCAACAGCCCGGGCCCTTCTTGCGTTGGAGGTTTTGCGGTTGCCTGCTTTGTTGCGGACGCCTGTTTTTTTGTGGTTGCCTGTTTTGCTGCGGATGCCTGTTTTTTTGTGGTTGCCTGCTTTGCTGCGGACGCCTGTGGATCTTGCTGCATCTGCGCCCCTGGAGTTGTCAGCTGCTGGAGCCGTTTTTCGGCTGCGCACAGGCCGCATGTCCCAATCCGTTTGAGGTATTGGTACTGCGGGTGGATGGCGCAAGTAAGGAACCGGCCCTTTTTCTGGAACTGTTTCAACAGGCGGTTTAAATCCTGCTCCCATGCCAGCGCGGTCGTCCTGCCGCGCGCCTTGCGCAAGGCGTTGCGTGCGTTATAGTCAAATGTTTTGATAAAATCTTTTTTCAGGTACTCCGGTAAAACCTCGTCGATCGCTGGGGCCCCTGCGGGAATATCCAGGTCTGGATAGGAATTGATATAAGGGCAGATGCCGTTGCCAATCTGTTCCAGACGGGGGTTTTCACTTAGGGAGTTTTTGGCGGCGGTAAGCCTGCGGCCGCTAAACGGGTGGTAATTGTTCATCAAAAGCTGGAAAATATGGATGGCGAGGGCGAAGTTATCGGTAGAGGCGTTAAAAGCCGCGCCTGCATCCTGGAGGTTTCGCCCCTGGAGCTCAGGCGCCAGGTAGTCCTCCGTCCCAACGCCGCAATGATAGCGCGTCCGGTTCTTTTTATCCCGAAAGGCAAAACTGTCCGTATCCAAAATGGCAATGGAACCGTCTTGCATCACAAGGATATTTTTGCAGTTCATATCGCCAATCACATAATTCATGCTATGTAGGTAGTTGACGGCGGACGCTAGGTTGCGCGCCACAAGTACGTTTAATTTCCAGGAATAATCCGGAAACATGGCTTTTGCTTTTGGGCTGCTACAGCAGCGGTCAATTTCAAATATCTCAATGCCGCCCTGGATGCAGCGCATCCGGTAGCCGACAAAATTCCCGTCCATATCGTATAGCACGTCGTTTGGCCAACCAAGCTGCAACGGAGGCGTTTGCGAAAGTTTGGCCAGGTCCGGGGTTTTGAGCATAGAAAGCAGCTTTTGCTCCTGGGCTTCGCTTGGCTGTTTATATAATTTCGCAACGAATGGGCCGCCCTGGATCAGGAATACGACCCCCTCGCCGCCGGTGCCGATCTGTTTTCCAAGCTGGTATGACTGGCCATCGCTTCCTTTGATACGAGCGCCTTCTAATAGCATATTGTTCCCTCCTGCGAATGATGGATCCGGGTACCATATCTGTCCTTTCCGATAGGCCCATAATAAATGATACCTTTCTCCTCGCGGATGATGGATCCGGGTACTGGCACTGTGCGTTTTCAGATATTGTATATTGAAAAAATTATATTATTTCTGTCCTTAATTGTCAAATGATAGCGTAACTTTACCGTTACTTTTTATGGGGTGGGGATATCCCTTAAAAATGAGAAATAATAGGTTGTTA
>CASUON010000132.1 GCA_949457475.1 uncultured Lachnospiraceae bacterium | reverse complement strand
GGTTAAACGGTTTTACGGTCTGCCCATATTTGCCAAGCAGGATGTCCTTTGTCTCTTTGGTCGCTACTTTGTAGCGTTCCCCCATCAGTACGTTGAATACGGCCTGTGTGCCGACGATCTGGGAAGAAGGCGTTACGAGCGGCGGCTCCCCAAGGTCTTTGCGCACGCGCGGCACTTCCGCCAGCACTTCTTCGTACTTGTCTTCTTTTCCCTGCTCTTTAAGCTGGGAAATCAAGTTGGACAGCATCCCGCCCGGTACCTGGTATAATAAAGTTTTAATATTTACGCCTAATACTTTCGGATTCATTAAACCGCTTTCTAGCGCTTCTTCACGCATTGGGCGGAAATAGTCCGCGATTTCCGCAAGCTGGTTTTGGTCGAAGCCAGTTTCATACGGCGTGCCTTTAAACGCTTCTACCATAACTTCCGTCGCCGGCTGCGACGTGCCAAGCGCAAACGGCGACATTGCGGTATCGATAATGTCGCATCCGGCCTCGACTGCTTTTAACAAAGTCATAGCTGCTACTCCGGACGTATAATGCGTATGGAGCTCGATTGGGAGCTTTGTTGTATTTTTCAGCGCACGCACCAGTTCGTCCGCCTGCTGCGGCACGAGCAGGCCCGCCATATCTTTGATACAGATAGAATCCGCGCCCATATCTTCGATTTTTTTCGCCATATCCGTCCAGTATTTTAACGTATAAGCGTCGCCCAGCGTATAGGACAGCGCTACTTGCGCATGGCCTTTTTCTTTGTTGCACGCGGTAACTGCGGTCTGTAGATTGCGCAGGTCATTTAAGCAGTCGAAAATACGGATAATATCAATACCGTTGGCGATAGATTTTTGTACGAAATATTCCACTACGTCGTCCGCATACGGGCGGTAGCCCAAAATATTCTGGCCGCGGAACAGCATCTGCAGTTTTGTGTTTTTAAAACCGTCTTTTAATTTTCTAAGCCTTTCCCAAGGGTCTTCTTTCAAAAAGCGCAGGGAGGCATCGAAAGTAGCCCCGCCCCAGCATTCTACCGCGTGAAAGCCAACCTTATCCATTTTATCCACGATCGGGAGCATCTGCTCTGTCGTCATCCTCGTGGCAATCAAGGACTGGTGCGCGTCACGCAGCACAGTTTCTGTAATCTTCACTGGTTTTTTCGCAGATTTTGCCATCTTCTCATTCCTCCTATTTTATATTCCAAAAATTGCCATAAAGGTACCCGCAGCTACTGCGGTACCGATAACGCCTGCCACGTTCGGCCCCATCGCGTGCATCAGCAGGAAGTTCGTAGGGTCTTCGTCCGCGCCGACTTTCTGCGATACGCGGGCCGCCATAGGTACCGCGGATACGCCCGCAGAGCCGATCAGAGGATTGATCTTGCCATGGGTAACGGCGCAGAGCAGTTTGCCAAGCAATACGCCGGCCGCTGTACCGAACGCAAACGCGATCAACCCAAGCGCGACAATTTTTAATGTACTAATATTTAAGAACGCTTCGGCGCTTGTCGTAGCGCCTACGGAAGTACCAAGCAAAATAACGACGATATACATCATTGCATTGGACGCCGTATCCGTCAGCTGGCGGACAACGCCGGATTCACGGAACAGGTTGCCAAGCATTAACATACCGACTAACGGCGCGGTCGTCGGGAGAAGCAAGCAGACGATAATCGTTACAACGATCGGGAAAAGTATCTTTTCCAGCTTGGATACCGGCCGGAGGTTCTGCATCTTGATTTGACGTTCTTTTTTAGTTGTCAGCGCCTTCATAATCGGCGGCTGGATAACCGGTACGAGCGCCATATAAGAATACGCGGCTACCGCGATCGGGCCCATTAACGCCGTCTGCGACAGTTTACTTGCCAAAAAGATGGACGTCGGGCCGTCCGCGCCGCCGATAATCGAGATTGCCGCCGCCGCTTTGTCATTAAAGCCCATAAAAATCGCGATAAAATACGCCATGTAAATACCGAACTGTGCCGCGGCGCCCATTAAAAAGCTGATTGGGTTCGCGATCAGCGGCCCAAAGTCAGTCATCGCCCCTACCCCCATAAAGATCAGGGACGGCAGGATTGACCATTCATCCAAGGTATAAAAATAATACAGTAATCCACCTACGCCGTTGCCGGTCTCTTCCGGGCTGGCAATAATATCCGGATAGATATTGACAAGCAGCATACCAAATGCAATTGGTACAAGCAATAACGGTTCATAACCTTTTGCGATCGCAAGAAACAGGAAAAAGCACGCTACCGCGATCATGAGGTAGTTCCCCCAGGTCAGGTTAAAAAATGCTGTCTGGTGGAGGAGATTACTCATTGTCTCTCCAACGTAACTAAGCATAATTGTCCTCCTAAATGAATAAATTGATTAATTCAGCGTAGCCAATACTGCGCCGGATTCCACCATATCACCAACAGCCACGTCAATGCTGGCAACCGTACCGTCTTGCGTTGCGACAACCGGCGTCTCCATCTTCATAATCTCAAGTACTAAAATAGGATCGCCTTTTTTCACCTGCGCGCCAACGGAAGATTCGATCTTAAATACTTTTCCGGCTGCGCCTGCTTCAATTTTAATGCTGCCAGCCGCTGCCGCCGGTTTTGCCGGAGCTGGCGCAGATGCAGGCGCCGGTTTTGCCGCTGCCGCCCGCGGGGCCATAGCCGGCGCGCCGGTTTGCGCAGCGTTTGTTTCTTCTACGGTCACATCATAAACATTCCCATTTACGGTAATTGTATAGCTTTTCATTTTGTTTCCTCCTGTTTTCCAATATAAGGGTATCTGAAATTCTACTTTCATGATAATCACAATTGCGGCTTCTTCGTTGATTTCAATGTTATTTCAACTTCCGCTTTCTAATCGAACGTACGACAAAGCCTTCTGTTGTCGTGCCTGTTGCCGCGGCAATCGCCGCTGAAATAACGGCAACGAGTTCCAGGTCGTCTTCTTGCGCCGTCTGCGCTTTTGCCTGTTCCTGCTGTTTTGAAGCAAGCTGTACGGCGTCTGTCAGCGCTTTGATCTCCGATGTACGCGTTTCGTTTTCTTGTATTTGCGGCTGTTTTTTTGCCGCTGCCTTCTGCTGCAAATACGGAATGACTTTAAATCCCCAGATAATCAAGCTAATCAGGATCAGGATCGCAAACACAGTCCCCATTCCCATTAATGTATTCATTGCGGCTTTCTGCATCGTTTCGCCCAGCGTATAAATTTCATCCAGTGTAATATCTGAAATTTCCATATTCTGGTAGTCGTAGACGCAGGTTAATGTAATATCCCGTTTTGTAAAATCTAAAATCTGTGATGTGGTAAGCGTCTTGCCGGATTTATCTATGGAAAACTCGCCGAAATCTTTGAATTCGCCGGCTTGCGGCGTCAGCGTTTCCCACTTTAAGACAAGGTTTACGGTCAGTTCGTCCGAATTTTGCTTAATCATTGCCACGTCTTCTTCGGTCAGCTCCAGCAAGGAATTGATAAGCCTCTGGCTGGACGACTGCAGCTGGTCGTAGGTCACCCCGTTATAATCCACTTTTTTCGGGTCTTCCCCGCAGGCGGCTAGACTTAACACAAGCATGCACAGACTGATGATCAGAAATAATTTTTTCTTCATAACGTCATCCTTCTATATTATTTACGCATTTTACGTCATTTTTATTTTATTTTGCACCATGTTTCCTTGCGGGCTGCTCCCGTTTGGTATACAGCATTTCCATTGCCGCGACCAGATATTTCCTCGTATCCGCATAATCGATCACCCGGTCGATATACCCGTGCGCGGCCGCTTTTTCAACGCTGCCCTGCAAAGCTTCGTATTCCGCCGCCGCTTTTTCCATTTCATCGCCGGATTTATCTGCATACATGATCTTTGCAGCCAGCTTGGCTTCCATCATTCCGGTCTTTGCATCCGGCCATGCGTATACAATATCGGCCCCTAGGGATTTGGAATTCATAACCGCATATGCGCTGCCATACGCTTTGCCTGTAATCAGGTTGATCTTTGGCACGTTTGCGGATGCAAAGGCGTACGTAAGGCGCCCGAGCGCTTTTGCCAGGTTCTTTTCCGAACACAGGGACGCTTTAAAGCCCGTCACGTTTGTCAGGGATAATACTGGGATGTCAAAGGCATCGCAAAACGTAATAAATTCCGCAGCTTTGTTGCAGCCCCTTGCCGATAATACCGCGTCGAACTCTTCGGTCAAGCTGCCCTGCGCATCGTAGATCTGCGTACAGTTTGCGACTGCGCCTACCGTAATGCCGTCCAGTTTGATAAAACCAGTAACCATATCTTTTGCGTAGTCAGCTTTTGTTTCCATAAAAATATTGCTGTCGGAAATTTCTGCCAGCACATACCTTGGGTCCCCCTTCATCACATCCAGGCTCTCGCAGGCGCGGTTTAAGTCGTCGTTGCATTCGGACACACAGCCGCCTTCCGCATTGTTTGCCGGGAGCAGGCATACCAGTTCGCGGATTTTTTCCAGGATGTCGTCCTCCGTGCCTACGCCGTCGATCGTACCTGTTTCCGTACTCTGGTACGCCACATCGGACGTGTCGCATTTGTCCTTGCGGTTTCCGTCGATCGCATTTGGTGAGTTGATAAACAGCTTTGCTTTGCCAGATTGTGCATACGTAAAATCGCTTAATGCAGGCACAACTGCCAGGCCTCCGCCGCATGTCCCAAACAAGCCGTTTATTTGCGGCACAATGCCGGACGCGGACGCCTGCTTTGCGTAAATCATGGAAAATGCTTCCAGCGCATCCACCGATTCTTGAAGGCGGATGCCTGCACAGTCGATCAGTCCAATGACCGGGGCGCCCATCCGAACTGCCATGTCATACACGGCTGCAATCTTTTTGGCATGCATTTCTCCGATGGTCCCTCCAAGTACGGATGCATCTTGGGCATAGACAAATACCAGGTTCCCGTTCACAAGGCCGTGGCCGGTAATAACGCCATCGGAAGGGGTAGCTGTCTGTGCCAAATTGAAATCAGTACTTCTGGCGGTAATCATAGAACCAATTTCCATAAAGCTGTTTTCATCGACTAACTTGGCAATCCGCTGCATTGCCAGGTTATCATTCTCATTACTCATTCTTTCGCCCTCCATCTATATTGAAACTCAAAAAATTTCATCTTTTTCATAGTAACGCTTTTTGGACTATTATTCAATAGTTTTTGCTATTATTTTTACAGCCTTTCCCACAAACAAAAAACGCATGGTATGCAATTTCTTGTTCCATGCGTTTTTCCACTCGTCCGTTATTTTGCGGCAAAGCTTTGCCCGTTGGATTTTGCCGCTATGATCTTTCCGTTATCCAGTTCGTACACTTCATCACATAAGATACGGATATCTTCTCCATTGTGGCTTGCGATCACAAGCAGTTTCCCCTGTTTTCTCAAAGATAAAAGCAGCTGGCGGACCTCTTCTACGCCATGCTTGTCTAGGCCGTTCATCGGCTCGTCCAAGACCAGCACAGAGGGGTTTTCCATCATTGCCTGCGCCAGGCCGAGGCGCTGACGCATCCCTAAGCTGTATTTTTTTACCGGCAATTTCAATTCCACGTCAAGGCCTACCTGGTCCAGGGCGGATTTTATATCTTCCGTTTTTATTTTATTCCGGATGCCGGCAAGCACTTTCAAGTTCTGGAACCCACTGTAGTAAGGGATAAAACCGGGCGTCTCGATAATGATTCCGGCGTCCGGCAAGTAATCGGTATCTTTGCCGACCACTTTATTGTCCGCGACCACCACTCCAGAGGAAGGCTTTACAAATCCGCATATGCATTTCATAAGCATTGTCTTGCCGCTTCCGTTATTGCCGACGAGCCCATAAATCTTCCCGCGTTCCAGTTCCAGTGAAATATGTGTTAAAATCTGTTTTTTATTTCGTATCAGCGACACATCTTTAACCTGTATCATCATCCGTTCCTTTCCGGTTTTCTTTTTTCGGCCTCTTTTTAATCCCCGGTTCTACTCTTCTCCAGCCTGGTACTTTCCAGACGCCAGCAGGCACAACGCTGACAATACCGCACACCAGCCAAGCAGATACAGATAGGAACCTTTGATCGGGAAAACTTCTTTTTTTAGATACGTCTCAAAATGCACCCATGGGATTGTATGCGCCATTGGCAGAAGCCACATCAAGCCCATACGTACTTCGCAGGCAACCGCTCCAAAAACCAGCAAAAAGCCATCAATAAAAACGCCTATATACTTTTTTCCGCACAATGCCGACAGCAATAAAATCAATGACAGCAACAGAAAGTGGAGAAAAATAAAAAGTGCCGTATGCAGCGTGGCCGTCCCAAGCGTCATTTGGTGATAAATATTTTCCGGCAGCAGCTGCACCACATAATCCCTGCTCCGTTCAGGAAAGACCGTTGTATACTGCATAACCGCGCGGCTAAATGACGTCCTCCACACACCGCTGCCGCAGACCATTGCCATGCTGGAAACAGCTAAAAATAAAACCACAGACAAAGCTGCTTCCACGGCAAACAGGATTTGCCCGCAGATCCAGACTTTTTTGGAACAGCGGATCTGATAAAAAATATCAACGCCGCCTTTTTGTGGAAAATCAGCGACCAGTACTAAAAATAAAACCGGAACCACCATGACAAGCAGCCCGGAATTGCCAAGCGCTACAAATGCTTCCGGGATAGAAACAGCCGTTCCCATCAGCAGCGCGCACTCTTTTAGCGGGAGGATAACCTGTATATGGATAAAAATAAGGATCACCCCCAAAATAATCAGGCGGCTGCTGCGCACCCACCTATGGAATTCCGCAAAGGAAATATGCAGCGCGGCTTTTCTCTTCGACTTATTCCCCATAGTTTCCCCTTTTCACATTTCGATAAAACAATGCAGCAACCACTGCGTATGAGCACAGCATTAGCAAAACAGACAACGCCCAGTAGCGGCTGCAAGCGATCCGTATAATGGCGCTTGGGTAAAACGCCTCGATCCATTCCGCGGACTGCGCGCCGGAACTGAAGTGGTCAATCATCAGCTTCTGCAAAATTTGCTGGTAAATATAGTTCAACAGAAACGGCAGGCATACAAGCATATATTTATCCCGGAAAAAAACAGCTACGCCTATGCCAAACACGCTTGAGAATATTCCATATAAAAACGCTCCTGCCAGCCGCTTTGCGATATAAAGAGAGAAAGAATTTTCAAAATAGTATTCCAGATAATAACGCCGTTCCTCCAATGGAAAGCTCGAAAAGGAAGGGAAAAATAGCGACAAAAAACCTCCAAACAACAAGTATCCTGCCACCAGGAGCACCCCGCCGGACAGGGCGCCGCTTAAAACTTTTGCGACGCAATAACGGAAATTGCCTGACCGCATCAGCTGGAACTGCACTTGGCCGCTATGGCGTTCTTCTGACAGCTGGACAATATAGCCGAACGTCAAAAGCAGCGGGGCAAAAAGCTGCAGCCAGTTTCCAAGCCCCTCACGCCATAAGTACAAGACGCTTTTTGTGATCTGTTCTTGCGTATCTACCGTAGAACCATGCAAAATAAGCGAAAAAATGCTAATCCGCTCCCCCATCTGACCGATTTCACCCGTCGCTGTCAGGCATAGGCACGCAATGCCAATAACCGGAAACAATACATAGGGCGGATAAAAATTCTTTTTCAGTTCCTGGACCATACATCGTAACATCGTATATCCCTTCGTTATGTAAAATAATAAATTTCCCCGGTAAACGCGTCGACAAATACCCCAATATGCCTTCCTTTCGTTTGGCTATCCCCCGTAAGCTGCCAGCATGGAAATATCATACGTTCCTCATAATTTGAATCAAAGACGACCGGAAGGTAGGCCAAACCGACGGATGTAACATGGATATCGACATGCGGGGCCAGCCCCTTTTCCAATATTTCTGCCATCTGTTTGACGCTGATGATTTTACGGTCCGCAACCAGCGGGATCAGCTTTTCTGCTTCATTGTATCCATGATACGCAGTAACGCCGGCATGGTCAATCACATATGCATGTTTGGAGTCTCCACCTATCGTATAGTTTCCATCATACCGATAGCTTCCGTGGTCCATATAGACAAACGGGACCCCGCGATAAACACGACGAACCATATAATCATACGCATACACATCTTTTTTTAGCCGGCATACCTGAACCCATGGTATGTCAACCGAAATACCTTCTTTACAGGCAAAAGGCGTGCCTGCCAGAAAATAATCTTTTACAAGCTGCGCCCCTTTTTGCACAGACAGCTTTCCGTCGGTCAGTTCATATTTCCTGCCGTTAAATTGGGAAAGCGTCCCAGCCTCTACGACATCTTCCATATGGGCTCCAAGCGCGTCGCCAATCGATTTTGTCTTCAACCCAAGGTATTCCGTTATTTTTCCATCGCTCATGGAATAAATTCCGTTTCCTGCGATCTGCATATGGCACTGGTTGCAATTTACGAGCGCCCCGTTCCCGGATTCTAATTCTGACATATGTTCATAAAAACCCGGATACATGTAAGGAGGTTCTTTCGTATCGTCTGTTTCAAACTGCATCGTCACGACCCGCACATCATGTTTCATATCAATGGCATCCGGCTTTCCAATCTCTTCCAGCCAGTTGGTAATCGTATCCCAGCTCTCTTGTACCGACATGCCCCGCTCTTTGCCAACAAGCATTTCCAGCTCATCTACCTGTGGAAGGTCTATAAATTCGCAGTTCTCAAAATGTACATTTGGATATTCCGTCTTGCGGATGGATGCGGCTTCTTCTTTATAACTGCTTTGATATTCAGTAAGCGCTACCCTGTCTTGCACCATCTGATCCTTGTATTTTTCTACTGAATACTGCAGCTGCAAACCGTTTTGGCCCTTTGTATCCGAAACAGGCGTTTTCTCCTGCCCGGAGGTTTTACATCCGGATAGGCTGCCTGCAAGAATGGCGGTTATGATACAGGCTAAAAACTTACGTTTTTTGTTATTATAACGTTTCATGTATATCACCTCCCGTTTCATATTTACATTGAATATAAGGCAGAACAAACTATTTGTCAATACTTCGCTCCTGCCTTTCTGTTACTTTTCATGGGGTGGGGATGTCCCTTAAAAATGAGAAATAATAGGTTGTTATCCGGCAGTTAAATTCTGGAACAG
>CASUON010000131.1 GCA_949457475.1 uncultured Lachnospiraceae bacterium | reverse complement strand
TTCTATATCTTCCACACCTGAGTTGTAGCCTTTCCCCATCTTCTTTCCTAGCCTTAGGCATGTTTGATCCCTGCTCTGCCCTCTTCTGCTCCTTTTCTCGCTGTTTACGCTTATAGTCAGCCCTACCCATTTACAATTCCTCCTTTAAAAAAAAATAGATATTAATAAGACAGTTGTAAGTATAACATATTTCTGCATTTATTTCTATCTATATTCCAACTTTTTAAGGAATTGTCTTATTCTTTTCATTGTATCCGTCTTCGGTAGACAGGCGTTACTTTTATATATGCAGTATCCTGCGGCGCAGCTTCATCCACCCTTCACGCTGCCTGGTACGCCGCGCGGCCTCCGCCTGCAGCGCGGCATGCGCTTCTTCCTGTTCCTGTGGATAACGCTCCAGCAATTTCACCATATCATGCTTCATAATATAAACATACAGCCCCAGCAGTAGCGCGGCAGCGCTTACCCAGGCTGCAGGGCCCGCTAGGCATACGCCCGCGTAGCTGCGGTGTTCAGCGGCAACCAGGGCCGTAACGCCCCTGCCAACAAGCTCCATAATGCCCGCCGTCATCGGCAGGAAACCATACCCCATCCCCTGGATGCCGTTCCTGTAAATATTTACAATCGCAAGCGGGATAAAAAACAGCCCGGTAAATTTCAAATAGGTGTCTACCGAGCCCATGATCTGGGGCACGTCTTCAGAGACAAATAAATACGTCATATATTTCCCGGCTGTCATGATAAAGATTCCGACCACAACTGAATACCCGGCGGAAAATAACGTAGCGGCGCGAAAGCCCTTGCGGATGCGCATGACTTTCCCCGCGCCGATATTTTGCGCGCAATAAGTAGACATCGTTGTGCCAAGCGCCACGAAAGCCTGTGTAACCATCTGTTCGATCTTGCTGGCCGCCGTAAATGCCGCCACAACCGTAGAGCCAAGCAGATTTAACGCAGTCTGCACCATCATTGCGCCAATTGCGGTAATCGAATACTGTAACGCCATCGGCAGCCCAATCTTAAGCTGCATGCCCATCAGATGGGCGTCCGGACGCCAGTCTTCCCGCTCCAGGCGCAGCAGCGGCACTTTCTTTATAATATAAAATAAGCACAGCAGCCCGGATACGCCCTGCGCGGTAACCGTCGCATAGGCGGCCCCTGCCGCGCCCATGCCAAAAGCAATAATAAATACCAGGTCGAGCACAATGTTTAACACCGCCGACAGGATCAGGAAATACAGCGGCACTTTGCTATTGCCAAGCGCCCGTAAAATGCCTGCCAGCAGGTTGTACAGCACCTGCGCCAGAATGCCCGCGCAAATAATCATAATGTACGCGTAAGCGTCCGCAAAAATATCCGACGGCGTCTGCATAAACAGCAGCAGCGGCTTCATAAACGCCATGCTGCCCACGGTCAGTACCGCGGATACCGCGACAGACAAAATGGCCGCGCCGCCTACGGTTTTACGCATCGCCCCCATATCCCCGGCGCCAAACTTCTGGGCCGTTAATACGGTAAACCCGGCGGTCATCCCCAGTACAAAGCCCATAATCAAAAACATAATCGTCCCGGTGCTGCCGACTGCCGCCAGCGCCTTCGTCCCTACAAACTTACCGACAATAACCGTATCAGCCATATTATAAAACTGCTGAAATACATTTCCCAGAAATATCGGGAGCGTAAAACTCAAAATTACACTTCCAGGATTGCCGGCTGTCATACTCTGTTGCATTTTTTTCATCCTTTACACCCCTTTTCGAATCTGCCTGCAGCGCGCACGCTATGGACAGGCTGCAAAGCGCATTTGCAAAACCAAACACGCCCGACGCCCTGCCGGTTGCAAGCGGCGCGCATACAGCTGCCTATTGCTACCTGCAAAAATTGCATGAGGTTTATTATAGGAAATCCAACGCACAGATGCAAGACAAAAAAACGACGAATTTATGGATTTGTTTTGCCCTATTTCGGGCATTATTTTCCATCTTTTCTAGCACATTTTTCAAACACGCTTTAAAGCTTCTGCCCGTACTGTTTTTGCCTGCGCAATAAAAGCCAGGCAGCCGCCATGCAGTACAACAATGCAAAAATCCAGGCCAGCGGGTTGGCTAACGCGATCAGTAAAAAACTGTCAAATTTCACTGCGGCAAGCCCCGCGCCAATACGCCCCGCTACTTCCATCAGCCCCGAAAACATGGCGCGCACGCCGTAGCCCATCCCCTGGATGACGTTGCGAAATACCATCAGGCTGCCGTGGAACAAAAACAGCGTGGAAATCACAGACAGGTATTGCAGCGATGCCTGCGTTTCCGCCGGGCTGCCGTCCCCGAGCAGAACCGCCACCAGCGGCCCTTTTAACAAAAACAGCGCCAGCCACGCCACGATACAATAAGACGCCTGGATAATAAGGCCGCTGCGTATGCCCGCACGCACGCGGTCCATGCGTTTTGCACCATAGTTTTGCCCGGTGTAGGTTGCCATCGCCATCCCTACGCTTTCCATTGGCAGCGTTGCGATCGTCCGGATTTTTTCCCCGCATATCTGCGCCGCCACTGCCGTACTGCCAAGCGTATTAATAGCCCCCTGCAGCACGATCGAGCCGATGGACGTCACCGAATATTCCAGCCCCATCGGGATTCCGACCGCCGCCGCTTTCTTCATATGCAAAAACGATACTTCCCGCCCCGCAGCCGAGAGGGCCTTCGACCTTCCAAACAGCTGCCAGGCGCACAGCAGCGCGCTGATTGCCTGGCTTGTCACCGTCGCTACGGCCGCGCCCACAACGCCCATGGAAAACGTCCGGATCAGCAGCAAATCCAGCCCGACATTGATCACGCAGGAAATCACAAGAAAATAAAACGGGCTTTTGGAATCCCCAAACGCGCGCAAAACACCCGCAAAATAATTATACAGCACGCTGGCGGCCTGCCCAAGCAGGATGACCCGTAAATATTGCTCCGCCATATCCAGCAGTTCGTCCGGGGTATGTATCCCCAACAGCATCGGACGCAGCAAGGCCAATGCCGCCGCACACACAGCCACGCTCAGCGCAATGCTCAGATACAGGCCGTTCCAGAAAAAGCGCCGCACTTCTTCCTGGTCGCCCGCCCCTACGCCCTGCGCCAGCGGAATACAAAACCCAATTGCGGAACCCATAGTAAGCCCAAACACCAAAAAATTTAAAGAGGACGTCACCCCGACCGCGGAAAGCGCGTCCACACTGATAAAACGCCCGACGATCGCCGTATCCGCAAAATTGTACAGCTGCTGGAACAGCGAGCCTAAAACCAGGGGAATCGAAAACCGCAGGATCAGCGGCAACGGCTTTCCCTCTGTTAGTATATGTTCTTCTTTTGTATGCACTACCCACGCCCCCAATCGATCGCAGACTGCACGGTCTTTTTCAGATACCGGATCACTTCCACCGGATGCTCCCCCTGCGCAGTCTCGTTCGTCACCATGACCGCCGCCGCGCCGTCCAAGACGGCATGGAAGATATCCGACACTTCCGCCCGCGTTGGATAAGGATTATGTACCATAGACGCCAACAGCTCCGTCACAACCAGAAACGGCTTCCCCTGCCTGCGGCATACCCCGGACAGTTTTTTTTGCGCCGCGGGCAGCTGCCATAACGGCATGTCATTGCCCAAATCCCCCCGGGCGATTACAAGCATATCCGCGCCAGGCAGGATGCCTTCTATCTGTTTGACCCCTTCCCGGTTTTCGATCTTCGCAAACAAGCGGGCATGCCCCATGCCATTTGCTTCCATCTCCCGGCGCACCTGCGCCAGCTGCTCCCCGTCCGTTACAAACGGCTGCATAAGCGCCGTCACGCCATAGTCTTTTGCCAGGCGGATATTTTCGATATCCTGCGGCGTAAGCACTGGCGCCTGCATTTGTTTCCCTACGATTTTCAGGCTCTTTTTGCCCCCCAGTACGCCTCCACGGCGCACCTGCGCCGCCACCCGGGGCTGTATGGATGTAACCACAAGCTCCAGCTTGCCGTCGTCAAGCAGCAGGCGGTCGCCCGTCTCCAGCTCCGCAAAGACACTGTCGGAAACCGGGATCCATGGTGTTTGCGCCTGTACCCCTTTTCGTATCTCATAGTTTCCTTCCATTCCCCCGCTGTCACCCTTAGGATTTCTTCCAATTTCCACTTCCTGCAACGCCTCCAAATGCAGCGGGGCGTCCAGCTTTCCAATCCGTATTTCCGGCCCCTGCATATCGATCAAAAATTCCGGGCATACGCCCGCGCGCCGCGCGGCCTGCTGAAAATTCTGAATCAGCGGCCCGCTCTCCCGCAGCCCGCTGTGCGATAAGTTCAGCCGCATCCCAGTCATCCCCTCCAAAAACATCCGTTCTATCACGTCCGCCCGCGCACATGCCGGGCCTAGCGTCCCAAAAATTTCAACCATACGATCCCATTCCCCTTTCTGTCCATTTCAAATCTGCTTTCGCTGCGTATTTCTTTTGTATCCCAGTATATCACAAAAGCCGCTTGGCCGATACTTTAACCAGATATTTAATTCCCGAAACCATGAAGCCACCCTACTTTCCATGACATACGAAAAAGGATGCCAAACCCGTTGGCATCCTTTTCCTATTTGGTTCCATATACATGCTAATTTGTTTTCCGCCCCGTTTCCTTGTACAGCCGGAAACCGGGTGGAAATTGTGTTATATCAATCTGTTTTGGTACTGGCTACTGCACCTGGATGACGTCCTCATCCCCGGCCTGCACATTTCCGGATTTTAACAGGCGCACGCTCTGCCCGCCGGTAAAGATCACCGGGGAATATACGGACTTGCCCTGGCTTTTTAAGTAATCCACGTCTACTTCTACCAGCACGTCCCCCTGCTTAACGGCGTCCCCCTGTTTCTTTTTCACTTCAAAGCCGGCGCCTTC
This sequence comes from uncultured Lachnospiraceae bacterium, assembly GCA_949457475.1. Classification (GTDB taxonomy): domain Bacteria; phylum Bacillota; class Clostridia; order Lachnospirales; family Lachnospiraceae; genus Eubacterium_J. Next base: position 4,276 of record CASUON010000131.1, on the reverse strand, counting down.
CAAAGCTACGGTTTCAATGCCGATATGGATTAAAATTTCCATGCCGTCCTTCGTCGTAATCCCAAACGCGTGCCCAGTAGGAAAAGCTGCGGAAATGGTACCGCTAACAGGCGCTTTTACTTCCCGGCCAGTCAGCTCCACCGCAAATCCTTCGCCCAGCGTTTTTTCTGAAAACACTGGGTCCGGCACTTCTTCGATCGGATGCAAAACCCCGGTCATTGGACAGGCAAACGCCTCTTTTTTCTTTCTGCTAAATAATCCCATCGTATATCCTCCTGCTATTCCATTCCAAGAATATTTTTCAGATTGTTCTTATAAATATCCGCCTTCGTGCCATAGATAATCTGCACGCCATCGTTGACGCGCACGACCCCGTTGGCCCCGGTCTGCTCTTTCCATTCCTTGTCGTCCATAACAAGCGACTTGTCTTTGACTTTTACACGCAGGCGCGTAAAGCATGCGTCTACGTTGAGGATGTTGTCCGCGCCGCCAAGCCCTTCAATAATGACCGCAAGGATATCGTCGCTAACTTTCTTTCCAGCCAGAGGCTTCACTTCCTCTTCGTCCTCTTCACGGCCTGGGGTCTTGTAGTCAAATTTTAGGATCAAAAACTTAAACGTTACATAATACAGTACGAAAAATCCGGCGCCCAGGATAAATACCCAGATCCAGTTCGAACCTTTGTCCGCCTGCATAATGCCGTTAAAGATCGTACTTAGGAACGGCCCGCCAAACGCGCTCGGCCCAGGGATATTGACCTGGAAAATATAAGTTAACAAATACGCAAGCCCTGCAAACCCCGCATGGATGACAAACAACAGCGGCGCTACAAACAGAAACGAATATTCGATCGGCTCGGTAATGCCGGTAAAGATCGACGGGATGACCGCTGCGACAAGCAGTGCCTTCACCTGCTGCTTCTTTTCCGGTTTCGCCGTATGGTAGATCGCCAGCGCCGCGCCAGGCATACCAAACATCGCAAAGATCACTTTTCCGTTCATAACAAAGCGGGAAATATTAATGTCAAACATCGTATCCGGCGAAGCCAGCATCGCATTGTAGATATTTAACGCGCCTTCCACCACATTTCCGTCTATCGTCATAGAACCCCCAAGGTTCGTAAAGAAGAACGGCGTATAGATAAAGTGGTGCAGCCCAAACGGCAGGAGCGCGCGTTCGCTCAACCCATAGATTACGCTCCCTACCGCGTCAGTCTCATAGATCAGCTCTCCCATCATCGTAAGCCCGCTTTGGACTATTGGCCAGAAAAACGACATAAAAAAGCCCAGTACTGAACATCCAAGCAGCGTAACCATCGGTACAAATTTTGTACCCGAGAAAATCCCAAGTACCGGCGGCAGCTGGATATTATAATATTTATTATGCAGCCATGCCACCAATAGCCCGACCAGGATGCCGCCAAAAACGCCGGTATCTAGCGAAGCGATCCCCATCACCATAGACTGCCCGGTCGTCATTGCCGCCGGGTCTAACTTGCCAAGGCTTGTTAGGAGCACGTTCATTACATTGTTCATCGCCAAAAAACCAATCACGCTACAAAGGGCGGCGATCCCTTTTTCCTTCTTCGCATACCCTACGGCTACCGAGACCGCGAAGATGATCGGGAGGTAGGAATTGACGGTATTTCCGATCGCCTTTAGCAGGTTAAAGAACAAGTTCACATAGGTCATTCCCAAAAAAGGCATCAGCTCTACGATGTTTTTTGTCGTAAAAGCCGAACCGATGCCAACCAGGATGCCGGCAATCGGCATAATCATGACCGGCGTCATCAATACCTTCCCTAATTTTTGAAACTGAGAAAATGAAAACTTCTCCTTCATTTGCATCTCCTCCTTATTTTAACTCCGGCCAGTATCCTTTGTTTGCCTCGATCATTTTATCCAAAATCTGCCTTGCAACTTTTGCAGAAGGCACAGTCTTGTTCATTGTAAATGCCTCCAGCGCTTTTTGGTACGACTGTTCAAAATACGCGTCCACGATCAGCTTCTCCGCTGCCAGCTGCTGCTGCATCATCCCCAGATGGAACTGCGGAATCTTTCCGATTACGACCGGTTCCGGGCCCCATTTACGCAGGTAGCAAGGCACCTCTACCATCGCGTCGTCCGGCAGCTGCGGGATCGAACCGTTGTTTTCCACAATTACCAGGTAGCGGTCGGCATTGTTATAGGCGATCGAACACGCTACGTCTACAATAAAATCGCCGAACGCGTTAAACAGGTTTAAATTCACTTCGTGCTTTCCGCCGCTTTCCTTAATCAGGCGCACCTGGTCGTACATATCTTTCTCGCGCCCATCCATAACCATATTTGCCCTCGTATAATTGACGTCGCTCGTCTCTACGCATTCCTTCGGGTACAGGTAGTACTGCAAGTATGTATTTGGCAAAAATTCCGGAAAATCGGTAAGTATCTCCTTGAAGTTTTCCCACGTATGGCGCCACGACGGGTCCGAATGGTGCTTGTCATGCGAAGCGGCCAGCCCGAACTGCATAATTTTGTCTTTCAGTTCCGGCATCCGGTCTACGCCCGTTTTGTCATACAGCTTCGTCCACCATCCAAAGTGGTTCAGCCCGAAATACACAGGGTCTAAGTCATTGTATTTTTCCAGCCCAAGCATCTTCGCAAACGAGAGCATAATCGCAACCGGCATATCGCAGATATTTAAAATCTTATAATTGTCATACTGGCGGCGGGTCGCCTCCGCAACGATCGCTGCCGGGTTTGAATAATTAATAATCCACGCCTCCGGCGCATACGTGCGGATATCGTCGATCACTTTGAATACGCCTGGGATCGAGCGAAGCCCGTAAGCCATGCCGCCCGGCCCGCATGTCTCCTGTCCGACTACGCCGTGCTCCAGCGAAATTTTTTCATCCTTTTCACGCATCTTTAACCCGCCCTGTCGGATCTGCGCAAACGCAAAATCAATATCGGTAAACGCTTTTTGCGGGTCTGTCGTCGTAAAATATTCGCACGCAGCGTCTAATTTCGCAGTCAGCGAGCCGCAGAGCGTATCTACCAGTTCCAACCGGTCAGGGTCAATATCATAAAGCACCAGCTTTTTTAACGGGAACCGCTCCAGGTTGCCAATCAGGCTTTGAATAATACCAGGCGTGTGGCTGGACCCGCCACCTACGATTACAACTTTAAATCCTTCCATAACAATAACCTCTCTTTTTCATACAAATTTTTTGTTGCGCGCGCTTTTTAATACCGTTATAATAACTATTATCACTATATACGTTCCTTCCGTGTTTGGGAATAGTTTTGGGCCATTCTGGAAGGGCGTGCACATTTAGAAATAATTTCAGAACATGAAAAAATTTTCAGGAGAAACCCATATGGACTTTTACAACAGAATTGCAGAAAACGCGCATTTATTAAATAAGGGCGACAACGAAATCCTTTCCTTCTGCATCCGGAATAACCAGACGCTTTCCAAAATGAAAGTACAAGAAGTAGCCGATACCCTCTACACGTCCCCCGCTACGGTCGTACGTTTTTGTAAGAAACTTGGATTCAGCGGATTTTCGGAATTCAAGGCCGGCATAAAAGCGGAGCTGTCCCAGGGCAGCCCGGATACGCCTGTAAAAAACCATTCCATTGACTTTCTCAAAGACGTACAAAAGACGATACAGCTGATTTCAGACGAGACCGCGGGCCGCGTCTTGGAAATGATCGACCAGTGCCGCCGCGTGGAATTCTACGCAGCCGGCAGCAGCCGCACCGTCGCCGCAGAATTTGTCAAACGGCTGCAGATCATCGGCAAACCGGCCTTTTGGTACGACGATAGTTCGCTGATGAATATCAGCGCCAGGCAAGTAACCGATAACGACCTAGTCATCGTCATATCCGTTTCCGGGGAAACCAGCCTGGTACTCGCCGCTGCCAACATGGCAAAAAGCCGGGGCGCCTCTATTGTATCCATCACCGACCTGGGCAGCAATTCTTTAAGCGATATGGCGGATGAAAACATCTATGTCAATTCTACCTACTTCATAAAAGCCGACATTAAAATCCGCTCCAGGGTGCACTTGCTCCTCGTCTGTGAATACTTGTTCTTCCGTTACCTGGAAGAATATGGGAACTGTGAATCCTAAGCAAAGATCTTCCATATTTTCGGTAGAACGCGTATACTGCGAATTTGTTACTTTTCATGGGGTGGGGATATCCCTTAAAAATGAGAAATAATAGGTTGTTGTCCGGCAAAACGTGCATATTTTTGTATCCCGGACGCCGGAACCAGGCAGCAGGCC
>CASUON010000130.1 GCA_949457475.1 uncultured Lachnospiraceae bacterium | reverse complement strand
TTCAGCTACCAAAACGTATTTTTTTTACTGTTTTTTGGCATGCTTGCGATTATGGGGATGGACTGGGCTGCGAACCTTAATCATACGTCGCTAGTATTAAAAGCGCTGCTTTTCTGCGGCTCTGCGGGACTATGCATGGCAGCCGCAGATTTTATGATTACAGACTATGGCATGTACGGCGTGATCTGCATTGTTGTCATGTACCTTTTCCGTAACAACAAAGAACTGCAAATTGCCGTAAGCAGCTGTTCTTTTATCTTGTTTTTACAAGAAATGGCAGCGCCGTACGCTTATATTTCCATTGCGCTATACAACGGAAAACGCGGATGGAATCTAAAATATTTCTTCTATCTGTTTTATCCATGCCACCTATTATTCCTTTACCTGCTCAGCGTCGCACTTGGCATCGCATCCTATCCTTCGTGGTAATGCTTGGCCGCCCCTGCCTGGTATAGCGGGGCGGCAGAAGCATTTTTGCAGATTTTCAAAATCAGGAACCGGTCGTAATCCGAAACTTCCCGTTTTGGAACGAAACCGCAAACTTTGTGCGGCAATTATCCAAGCCGTCCATATACCATAGGGGGCCAATCTGAGCCAATAAATCCATCTGGAGCGTGATCCGGCCGCCGGTTGCCTTATACTCATAGACGTTGGTGCAGTTTATTTCAATCGTATCTTTGTATATTTCATATTCCGGAGATTTTGTCAGGTCAATGGTCTTTTCCACCGCCCCGACTTTTCCTACTTCGACTTTTCCACGCCTTCTGTCAAAATGAACCAGTTTTTCCACCTGTTGTTCCATATTATACCTTTTCAGTTCATATCCCTTGTAGGCGCCGTCTTTTTGCTTGTCCAAGACAACCAGCCCCCAAGTGGATACGCCTGTCCCATGCCCAAAGTGGTACGTACAGACAAGCTCGTCCTCCGTATCCGCATCCGCGTCAAACACGTGCACGGACGGCGCCGCGTAATAATACGAGCCCAAAACATCCACATCCAAAAACGAATAAACGCCTTTTTCATATACAATCGTACCATACGACGCCAGGTCTTTTTCTATATATCCATATACGTACAGGTCTTTTTTCGCGTTTTCATACAGGGTTACCAGCTGCTCTCCATGCAGGCTGCGCGCTTCCGACCCCCGCAGCTTTTCCAGGAATTTTTCACAAGAAACGGCACGTTCATACGCCCCGCGCGGAATCTGCGACAGCTTGCGTATAAATGCCTCGGACTTCCCGGGAATGGTCTGTTCCGCGAGCCGCCCATGCGTATCAAACGCTAACAGATACGTCTGTTCTTTTTGTCTGCCGGCATCTATTGTATAGCGTATCTCGAAGCTTATCCCGTCTTGCGTACTTTCCTGCGCTTCGCATTGCAAAAAGCCGTTTTGGGAAACAGAACCGGAATCAAAATCAAAGTCATGTATATATTCCAGCTCTCCGTTTAAATAGCCATAAACATGCGTAGCAAAATCCTCTGTACCCAAATCCTCTGTACCCAAATCCTCTGTACCCAAATCCTCTGTATCCAAATTAAAGTTCGTACCGGCGTCTGATCCTGCTTTTTGCCGGTCTTGTGATACGACCAAGAACAAATCCTTTTCCCCATTTTTGTCAAAATCTTCATAGGCGCAGCCGGTAACGCGCATATTGCCCTTTCCGACAGACAGTTCGTCCCGTATAAACTGCACGTACCATCTGCGCGCTTCTTGCTCCGGCACTCCATTTGCCTGCGCAAGAAGCCGCCATGCCTTTTGGGATTCCACACTGTTTTCATCATCCGCTGGATTACGCCAGTCACAAAGCGTATAAATCCAATACCCGTCGTGCCCGAGCACCTGCGAATACCAAACCCCGTCGCCAATCCGGCAGCCGGTATCGTGACTGTCAATTTGATCAACATCCGTTTCCAGCATACTCTTTTTCCAGCCTGCCGTCGCTATTTTTTCATAAAGGTCTACAAATTCCTGCGCGTTTATCAGGTACGTTTCATCCCCGTCGATTTTTGCCCGTACTGGAAACTGGATGTATTTTGCAAGCTTGCGTTTTTGTCCGTTTTTTACCAGGCGGATCACTTCTTTTGCAAATTGACGCGGGTCATTACGAAAATCCTCGAGCCCGGCTTTTGCTTCCTTTGCTTCCTTCGTTTCCTTTTCTTCAATTTCTTCTTTTTCTACCAGCGCGCCGCTTTCTTGGCCCTGCTTTTGGGCTGCCGCCTCCTGCGAAGTCAAAAACAGCGCGCCGCTTATGCCAATCCATCCAATTAATAACACGGCCACCGGCAGGCGCGGCCGTTTCATATAAAGGATATGATGAATCCGTTTTCCAGTATCCCCTTCCCCAAAATGCATTGTAAAAGACAAACCGCTGTTTTTCGCCGCATATTGCAACAGCATGCCGGAGTAAGCCTTTCGCTCTGCAAGCCCTTTGCCGCGCAGGACACATTCGTCACAATACATTTCCATGTCCTTTCCCATTATAAAAACGGCAATCCATAACAGCGGCTGGAACCAGTAAAATACTAATATTGCGGCCGAGAATATTTTTATCAGCGGGTCAAAATTTTTTATATGCTGTTTTTCATGCGCAAGCACCCCGTTTTTTTGCGCCCCGCCAATATCCGGCGGCAAATATATGCGCGGCGCAATCCCCGGCAGGACAAACGGCACCTTTGCGGCCGCGCAGACCCAATACCCCTGCCCGGCTACCTTGTGCGCATCCTTTAATTTTTTTCGCAGCAGCAAGTACCGGCAGATATCATATATAAATACAAGCGCCGCCCCGGCCAGCCACAAGCGCGCGCACCATAGCCGAATTCTACAAGACTTAGAACTAGACTTAGAACTTGCGTCCGCTTGGACGTACTGCTCCGTACCATCTAATGCCCGCGTATCACGCAAGGCGGCCTGGCCCGTGCTCCACAAGTCCTGCTCTCCCGGTCCCCCAGCCTGGCCCACGCGCCACAAGCCCTGCATTCCACGCCAGTCTATACGTCCGGCCTCCGGCTGGACGTACTGACCCGTACCATCCAATGCCCGCGTATCACGCAAGGCGGCCTGGCCCACGCGCCACAAGTCCTGCTCTCCCGGCCCCTCGGCCTGGCCCGTGCTCCACAAGTCCTGCTCTCCCGGCCCCCCAGCCTGGCCTGTGCGCCCTGTAGCCTGCGCTCCTTGCTGGCTGTATTGGCCCACACTTTCGGCCTGCCCATGCGCCTGCGTTTGCCGAACGCCCTGTTTCATTCCCTGCACGTCCATCCCCAGGTTTCGTAGCGTATAAAAAGACCCATGCGCAAACGGGGGCGCCAGCAGCCCTGCCAGTAGAAGTATCCACAATAGGCGTACATACCCTTTCGACCAGCGCTTCGTAGCCTGCCGAAAGATTAGTATCAGCAGCACGAATACCCCCGCCGCAATGCTGTCTGGCAAAATCTTCCCATAAAAGATAGACTGGATTGCTAAAGCAAACATAATCATCACCATCCCTTTTCTTTCATTTATTTTATAACGCCTAGGGGAGTTTATAGATATAAACCTTATAACAAGTTTATATCTATAAACCTGCTTTGTCAACAACTTTCTTTTCCATTTTCCAATTAAAGTTACAAATATTTGCTTAACACTGCTAAATACGGTATACTTATCCTATAAAAAGGCCAAATTTAGAAACTTCAATCGTTCAGGGCGTACTTGGACATGCAGCCCTTGCACAAAACGGCCGCCGCCGGCTACGGGGACGCCTGTCAAACGAGCCTAACACAGAGGATGCACAAAGGAGGTATTGAATTTGAAGTATGATTTTACATCTATTATGGACCGTAGCGGAAAAGACGCGATTGCCATTGACGCGCTGGGAAAGTCCTCAATGGCGCCAACCCCGCCCAAAGATGGCTTTGACTTTATCCCTATGTGGGTTGCGGACATGAATTTCCCTACCGTGCCTACGATCCCGCAGGCAATCATAGACCGGGCCGCCCACCCGGCGTATGGATATTTTGAGCCCACTGATGCGTACTATACATCCATTATAAACTGGCAGAAGGCGCGCAACCATGTCGACGGCCTACAGGCAGAACATATCGGATACGAAAACGGCGTACTTGGCGGCGTAATTTCAGCATTGACCAGCTATGCGGCGCCCGGAGACGCCGTACTGCTGCACAGCCCTACGTATATTGGATTTACCGGCTGTATCCGCCAAAATGGATACCAGATCGTCTTAAGCGAACTGAAAAAGGACGGGCAGGGCATCTATCGTATGGATTATGAAGATATGGAGGATAAAATCAAGTCCAAACATATCCACGTAGCGGTTTTTTGCTCCCCGCATAACCCTACCGGGCGCGTATGGCAGCGCCAGGAACTGGAACGGGCCATGGAGATTTTTGAAAAATATGAAGTTACCGTAATTTCCGATGAAATATGGTCTGACATACTCCTAAACGGCAGCCGGCATATCCCTGTACAGTCGGTTAACGCATATGCAAAAGAACACACCGCGGCAATATACGCGCCGAGCAAAACCTTTAACCTGGCCGGGCTGATCGGCAGCTACCATATTATTTATAACCAGGCGCTAAGAGACCGCATACAGGCAAAGGGCGCAAAACCCCATTACAATTCCATGAACGTCCTTTCCATGCACGCGCTGATCGGCGCGTACAAGCCGCAGGGGCATGCGTGGGTGGACGAATTGTGCCAGGTACTAAGCCAGAACATAAACTTTGCCTGCGATTATATCCGCCAGAATTTCCACGGCGTCCACGTGTCCAAACCCGAAGGGACTTATATGCTGTTTTTAGACTGCAGCGCATGGTGCCAAAAACAACATACGACCATCGAATCCTTGCTGCACGCCGGGTGGGACGTCGGGGTTGGCTGGCAAGACGGCAGGCCATTCCACGGCCCGAACCATATCCGCATGAATCTAGCCCTGCCATTTTCCAGGGTTCAAGATGCCTTTGAACGGCTAAGGCAGCATGTTTTCCAAAATTAGTGGTGGCTGGACATGGATTATCTTAACACCGCGTTTTTAATTTTGGAATTAACCGGGACGGTTGCGTTTGCCTCATCCGGCGCCATGTTAGCCATCCAAAAAGAAATGGATCTATTTGGCGTATGCGTCTTAGGCGTGACCACTTCTGTCGGGGGCGGGATGCTGCGCGACCTACTGCTTGGCATTATCCCGCCCGGTATGTTTCAAAAGCCTGTATACACCATTGTAGCCATCCTTACGTCTACCGTATTGTTTGTGATCCTATACGCATTTAAAAACCGAAGGCATAAAAGGATTGCGGAGGCATATAATAAAATTATGCTTGTCTTTGATACAATAGGCCTTGGGATTTTTACAGTAGTAGGCATCCATACGGGCAGAAGCAGAGGCTATGACCAGGCGTTCCTGCTTGTTTTCCTAGGCGTAATAACTGGCGTAGGCGGCGGGCTGCTGCGTGATATCATGGCGCAGCAGATGCCCTATATCCTGACAAAGCATATCTATGCATGCGCCTCTATCCTGGGCGCGACCGTATGCGTGGCGGCTGGCCCTTCTGCCGGCGAGTTCCTCTCGATGGCGGCAGGGGTGGCCGTTGTCATACTTGTCCGGCTGCTGGCTACCTATTACCGTTGGAACCTTCCAAAAATAAGGGGCTGAATCAATCAAAAACCATTGCTTTTCCCTTTCGCTTTATGATAGACTAAAATATGCATAACAGGCTGCGTTTTCAATAGGCAGCCTTTGGCAAAATTGCAGAAGAAGCCTTTGGCCCCTGCAAAATATTATTATAAATAGGAAAAAGGAGACGGAGAAAATGGATACAAATTGTGCATATTGTATGGAAGGCGAACTGGTCGCTAAATTTGGCATTAAAATCTGTGAACTTGATACATGTAAAGTATACCTGTTCAAAGAACAGAGCCATAAAGGTAGGGTTATCGTCGCCCACAAAAAACATGTCGGGGATATGAACGAGCTGACTGCGGAAGAAAGGGGCGCTTATTTCGAAGACGTCGCACGCGTTTCAAGGGCGCTGCAAGCAGCATTTCATCCAAATAAGGTCAACTATGGCGCTTATGGGGATACTGGGCATCATCTGCATTTCCACCTGGTTCCAAAATATACGGATGAATTTGAATGGGGCGGCGTATTTGCCATGAACCCGGACAAAACCTATCTGACGCAACCAGAATATGAGGACCTTATTTCCGCCATAAAAAAAGAACTCGGTGTATCGTAAAAAGCAAGCCGCCACTGCGCCAGTGGCGGCTATTTCTTTTCACGGTTTCCCCGGCTACACCCTGGAGCGTGTTTGAAAAATGATTTCGCCCTGCGTTTCTTTCCAACTTTGCCCGATGCGTCTAATCCAGCCCTTTAATCATCTCCAGTATTTTCTGTTTTTCTTCCGGTGAACAATCGATCGGTTCTGCGATTACGAACGGATTGTACGCCAGCTTTCGGCGGGCTTTCCTTATCCTGCGCTTCTCTTCATTTAATAACGCTGCTGTCTGGGGTTCGCCCATTGCCTGTACGTGCTGAACCAGATATTCTTTTGGGTACAACGACTGGTAATAGGGCGTCCAAGAAAATAGCCCAGTCCTCACATAGCTCTTCTTTATCATATTCTTTTTTCTAAGTTTTTTTAGGCATATCCTAACCGTTTCCCTCCCAGCAAGAACCATTCCGGCCGCATGCAGCATTTTATGAATATCTGGCGCGCTGTATTTTCCATCGCGTGCAGAAACGCACTTTAAAATTTCAAGTTCGTATTTGTCTAAAACTGCATTCATATTTAACTACCTCCTGTTTCAACTATATTATTAAATTATTTTTGTTATAAACATAGACAAATAGTGCTATTAATTATCGATTATCAACACCTTCTCATTTCACGCTAAATAAAATACCCTACGAAAAACGTAAGATACTGTGTCTTTAAAAATATATGCAATTATTTATCTATTTACAACTATATTACATTATATGATGTATGAGTAGGATATTCAAGAGTATCTTACATATAGGAAAGTTATATTTAAGAATCTGATTCGCTATACTTGCTTTGGAGGTAGGTATATATGATACGGTTACGCATTTTAGAAATCCTGGAAGAACAGGATCATACAAAATATTGGCTTTTTAAACGGATGGATATGCTAAGCTACCGAAATTTTCAAAAGATAATTGAAAACAGGACAACCGGTATTAAATTTGAAACACTGAATAAATTATGCCGTGTCCTTGACGTACCGGTAGGGGAATTATTTGCGCAAGATGATAACTTCAAAAATGATCCTCAAAATGTGTCTGGAGATGACACAAAAAATGCTAATCAGTACTAATCAGTGCTAATTCATACTACGAACCGAACGTCACCCTAAGCATAAAAACGTTCTTTTACAGCAAACTATATTGGGGATTTAAAGCCGGATACAAGAAATTACTTACATACCGGCAAAAACTTAAAAGCAGAAAACAATGTTATGTGAAATTCCATATCCTACCGTCAAACAACATTTACGGGCGGCCTAATAGCCGCCCGTCGCATACGTTATGTCAATATTTTTTCCAATCATATTATTCTCATATCTATCTCAGATTATTCGCTTTTAAATACCTGGAATTGGCGTTTTGGCCCGCCGCAGACCGGACAGCGCTCCGGCGCCTCTTCCCCTGTCATTAAATATCCACAGATCGGGCAGACATAGACGGCCGTCCCGTCAAAGTTTTCTATATCCGCCGCCTGCTTTAACATAGCCGCATGCTCCCGTTCCGCTGCCGCCGCGCCCATATACGCCTGCTCTGCAAGCGGATACCTGTGCTCTTTGGCGTATCCTTTTACCATTTTATATAGGCGCTCGTATTCAAACACTTCGCCTGGCACGTAGCCTTGTACCGTTTCTTTGAACGCTGCAGGCGACTCCAAGATCGAATAAAAATTTCTCGCGTGGTAGTACTCTGAAGCCGCAAGCGCGCGAAACAGGTTGGCAACCGGCTCCAGCCCCCTGCGCTGCGCCCGGTCGGCAAACGTTAAGTATTTTAAATGCGCCAGCAATTCCCCCTGTACGGCTTCCTGTAGTTTCTGCCCTAAAATTTCATCTTTTCGCTCCCGCCCATAGCAGTCTTCGGATAGATCGGCAATCTGGTACTTTAATACGCCGTCTACTTCATAGAAATGGACCACGTGGTGTTCTACGTCGCAGGCGCGGATATCCTTAGACACATCTTCGATCATAGCCCCTCCGCCACCAGTGCAGATCAGCGGGATGCCATCTACCTGGTCCACAAATTTGGAATGCACATGCCCGCATAGCAGGTATTTTACCTTGTCCCGCCACGGCTGGTAAGCTTCTTTTAGCCGGGTAAATTCTTCCTCGGACACGCAGTTTAATATAAAATGGTTTGGAACCGGGATATGGAACGCAACCACAACCTGGCGCACCTCTTCCATAGCAAGTACCTCAGCTAACAGGGCAAGCCCCTCTTCTTCAAACGAACGCGCCGCGTTATCCAGCACGACGACCGTAAACCCTTCGGCTAACAGCGCATAGTTCTTTTTTCCAAAATACGACGCGTAGGCGCCTGTGTCATGGTTCCCCCTTAACGAATATACACGGTTGCGGGCCAGCGCCTCCGTCATATCTGAAATTGCCTGGTAATGCTGATCCGTCCCGGTCGGCACCAGATCGCCTACAATCAGCGTAATATCGTCTTTGCCGGCCTCTTCCAGCGCGCCCGCATAGACTTTCATATTGTATGTGCCAAGCCCCTCGCACCCTGGGTCCCCGATCACCCCCATAGAATGTACGCCTGCAAGCCGCGTAATTTTATCCGATACATTTACAATCCTTTTTTCACCCATAGCTGTACGCTCCTGTCTTCTTCACTTATTATACAACAAAATAGCTGCCTTCATTGTATCATATATGCAATATCCCTACAACATCAGAATCATGGCAAATATATCCCAGCCAGGCTCCGTGTTGCTTTTCACAGGCAATACCCATTTACTTAAGCGTTTCGGGCTGAAATTCAATACAGCAGAACTTTGAATAATCCAGGTTTCTCTGGCACAGATTTTGAGCCGGACAACTTAAGTTGATGGCATTGTTTCACGGAGTGGAAATATGCAGAATAAATAATAAAAAGAAAAATAATAGGTTGTTATCCAACAAACCGTAAATATTTTTGTATTCCTGACGCCGGA
>CASUON010000129.1 GCA_949457475.1 uncultured Lachnospiraceae bacterium | reverse complement strand
CCTTTGATAATCGGTAAGGCTGACCCCCCGGCCAAACAGCAGGTGGCGGATAACATATCTGCGTTTTATTTCTTCGTCCGATAGCAAATAGCCGTGCGTCACCTGCAAATAATCTTCCTGCCCCTGGTATGCGGACAAAATTTGGAGGCATTGCTTCGCGCTTACCGCATACGGCGTGCAAAAATGTAAATTGTCAATATAACTTCTCCCTCCACACCCTATCGAAAGCGTATTTCCAAAGCCACATAATGATTCTGGTAGCTGCCCGGCGTCTGCGCGCCCTTTTTTTACAAAGCGGCGCATCGAATACGGCTGATAGCCCTCTCGGTTTAAAAACTCCCGTATCGCGCGGTACATCTGCAGCATAGTTTCCGCCTCCTGCCTGCGTTCCCCTTTTTTGTACAAATAAGTCCCCGGCTGGACATAGAGCGGATAGACAAACAGCTCATCCGGTTCAAATTCCAGCGCCTGCTTTAAAGAATCCAGTATATTGCTGATAGTCTGCCCCTTTATCCCATAAATCAAATCTATATTTACACAAGGGAACCGCATTTTTTGAATAGAGCGGAGCGCATTTTTGGCGGACTGCACGGAATGGAAACGGTGCAGCGCGGCAAGCTCCTGCTCCTGAAAACTCTGCACTCCAATGCTAATCCTGCCAACGCCAGCTTCTTTTAATAATGCCAGCTTCTCTTCGTCGGTCTGATTTGGGGACGTCTCTACTGCTATCCTGCCGCCGGCGGATGAAAAGCCAAAATAGTGCCTGGCCATCCAAAACACCCGTTCCAGTAAACGCGCTGGCAGCAAAAGCGGCGTGCCCCCGCCAAGCGTCAGTTCTTCAAAAGATACCTGCCCCGGCATATGCCGCGCTATTTGCGCCGACTGGCGCTCCATTGCGTCCACATAAGCGCCCATCTGCTCTGCGCCTTGCCCTGGCAGCGAAAACAGGTTGCAATAGCCGCATTTATACTGGCAATATGGAATATGCACATACAGGCTGTTCTTTTTTCCAACCAGCCGTTGTAGGTAATCCGGCAAAAAAACGCCCGCAAGCGGCCCATAAGCCGTCTTATGCGGGTAGCTGTACATATACTGCTGATATGGCCCTTCCAACAGTACCACCCCTTCCCTTCCAAAAATAGTCGGATGCTACAAAAATATAATTACAACATAAAATGTTTGTACGGAACAGTATTGATAATCGGGTGGTTCAGCCCGTGATACCAGACGCCGTCCTCCCCGTAACAAGTCCCATGGTCCGAGCAGCAGATCACAAACGTACGCCCACGCCGCTTAAACGCCTCAAACAGGCGCGCAAGCTGCGCGTCCACATACCGGAGGGCAGCGGCATGCGCCTGCTTGCTATCCGTTTGTTCCCCCGGTTTATATGGCCCGCTGACCATTCGCCCCTGCGGCAGGTAGGGCCTGCCGTCCGCTTGTCCCTGCGGCAGGTAAAGCCTACTGTCCGTTTGCTCTTGCGTTTGGTAGGGCCTGCCGTCCGCTTGTCCCTGCGGCAGGTAAAAATAATTCGGGTAATGCAGCGCCGCTATATTGATGTACATCATAATATAATGCCCGTCCGGCACTGTTTCCAGCCTGCGTATTGCAAAATCCACCTGGTGCTTCGGCGCTTCTTTTACCCGGCATCCGAAGGATGGGTTCCAATCACTGTACTGGAAATACGAAGGCATAATTTTTCCAACCTCCGTCCGCTTGTCAAAAAAGCTAACCCCGCCAATACAATAGGTACGGTACCCTTCCTGCGCCAAGCTTTCTATCCAAGTCCGCCCATGGAACGTATAGGCGCCTTTAGGCGCCTTACGCCCCATTCCAATATCTTCTGAAAAAAACAGCGTCTCGCGTTCTTTCATATTGCAGATTCCTTCATCAATCGGAAGGAACCCTGCAAACATCGCCTGATGGGATGGCAGCGTAAAATTCCCAGGCGCCTGGCATTTCCTCCATACGCCATAACGGTTCAGTACCGGCGTCTTGCCCTGCTCCTGCTGTTCATACGCCACATCGTAACGCAACGCGTCCAGGCAGAGGAATAAAATGTGCGCGCGCCCTACAATCGTATTCATATCTATCGTCTGCATATTCCTACCTATTATTCCCGATTATTATCTATTATACCCCAAGCCCCGTCTGCGCCGCAGCGCCCAGTTTTTCCACCTGTTCCCGGTAAATCTTGTTTTCCCCATAAATATCCTGGTAGATCAGATCCCCTTGTCCGTTCATTTCAATAATTCTAGGCCGGAGCGTATCCTTTTCCAGCAAAATATCAACCCCGGCCATTGCCAGCCCCGGAAATAGCGCGACCGCGCGCCGGCATAACGATTCTACCTCCCGCACCATCCCCTGCATATTCTGGACGCTATGGCGCAACGCCCCAAGCTCCAACGCCTGGTTATTCAGATGCAGGTTCGTAACCGGCCCCTGGGAACAGCGTACAACGATATGGGCAATATGCCCGAATTGGTAGACCGCGCGCAGGTCATAGCTTTTTTTCCCGACTTCCGCCTTCGGATGCCAGCGTTCTATGACGCATTCCAAATGCAGCAGCAGCCCCAGCAGACGGACGATATCTGGCGTATCCCTCATCTGGTACAGCTTTTTTGTATTTATCAGCCGCCCCTGTTCTACGCGGCAGGATGTATATAACACCATTTCCCCCCGTACTGGGTGGATGCGTAGCGCGGCGACCCCGGCAGCTCCGGAAAAATACCGGGGCTTTATAAATACGCCGTAACAACGGCTCTGCCGCATGAAATCTAATAGCTGCCCGGTATCTTCGATTTCTGGCATAAACATCTGCGTAGCCAAAATCCCATGCTCTTGCAGGCGCTGTTTGCTGTATTTTTTGTCCAATAGTTGAATGATCGCCTCCGGTGGGTTAAAAAAATAGCATTCTGCGCGTGCGAGCTTTTGCAGCACTTCGATATATCCCGATAGCTGCGCGCGCATCTGCTCCAAAGAGGCGGTGGCCGCAGGCGGCGGGTCTATTTTTACCGCACAGTCCCGCAAGCGCCCGATATCCGGCTCCGGCCCAATAGCTGCCCAGTCCAAAAGACGGAGCGGGAAACCCAGGCTTTCCGCCGCTTTTTTCATAAAAGCCGTACGTTTCGAACCCCCGTCCCCAATCAAGACAATGCCGCCGGCGCACCCAGGAGGCGTTTTTGCTTCTGACGGCTCCATTATTCGGTCAGCATCGGATAACAGCCGTATGTATCCTCCTCCTGCTGGTCGTCCACATTTACGGAAACGGATGCAAGCCCTTTTAAATTTTGCATCATCTGGTCAGACAAGTAATGGTATTCCAGGTTCAGCTCCTCCACGTTTGGATAGCCTGGCAGTTTTTCTAACAGCAGCTGCCCTCCCTTGTCGGTCAGGCTTCCCATGGATAAGTCAAGCGCCCGGATTTGGGTGATATATTTGCTGTTTAATACCGCCTCTGCAATTTCATCTTGTATTTCACTGTCCGTAAGCCCCAGATAGTCCAATTTCGGAAAATCTGACTGCTCCAGCAATTCTTTTATTGTAGAAATATCCCCGTCAAACCCGTAATCTTCCACTCCAATATACAGTACCAGCTTTTCCAGGTTTGGCAGATGCGCCTTTTGTATTGACTGTACCACATATTTTGGCAGGCCGCCGCAGATTACTTCTAAATGCCGCAGGTTTTCATGCGCGATCTTCCCAAAATCTAAGTCGTTGCTCCCTTTGACTACTAGTTTTTCCAGCTGCGGCATCGCGTCCCACAGTTCTGAATAGTCCGCCTGCATAATCCAAGACACTTCGCAGTCTTCATAATCCATATCGCCGATAAACAGGCTTTTAATATGCGAAAACTGGTCTTTCTTTTCTACGATCCCATCGATCAGCGGCTGTACCGTGCCGTTATCCCATGCTTCCCCCCAGCAGCCTACTACAATTCCTTCCAGCCCCAAAAAATCCGGGTCGTTCATAATATCTTCCAGCATGGTTGCTGCGTTTTTGTTATTTTCCCAATCCTCATACGTGTACGAAAAACGTTTTTCCTTGTACATCATATCCAAAGTCCCCCTTCATGAAAAACAATATAGCTGAAATCATTTCCAGTTAATTATACTCACGAGCCATAAAGCTTGCCATATCCGACTGTTTTCGCTGATATCAATATAACTGAAACTACTTTAACGACAAGCGCGCCGCCCGGCCAGCCAGCCCTTGAGCATTTTGTCCGCCCGGTCAAGCGCTACCGCGCATCCAAAGATCACAACGCCGAGTAAAAGCAAAAACAAACATGCGTTGCGGCCGTCCACAATGGAAAAACAAAATTTAAAAAAGAAATCAAGGATGACATGGTGCACCAAAAATATTGCATACGAGTAGCGCGCAATCATTTTTAAAAATGCCTCCACAATGCGCGGCAGCCGTCCCCTCCGGCTGATATCCATAAAAAACAGGAGCGTAGCAACGCCCAGCAGGATGGTAAGCAAGTCATTTTTCCATAGCACCGGCAGCTTTACGCAAAAAACGACCGCCATAAACGGCAGGCACACATACCATCTGGCATACGCTGACAACATTTCTTCGTATTTCATAAAAAGCATCCCGGCCCAGAAGACAAACATATAATAGCCCAGCCATCCGCGGCCTTCCACCGCAGAAAACCCGACCTGCCCGTCCAGATAGCACAAAACGAGCCATCCCACGGTCACCACGGGCGCCGCAACCTTTGTCTGGAGCAGTTTGCGCAGCAGCGGGAATACGAGATAAATCATAATAATAACACCCAAAAACCATTCCCCGATTAGGTAATAATTGTTCATAACGCTGCGCAGGTAGCCGTCCATGCCGATTAGTGTCAGCAGCATCTTCGCCGGGTGCCCACCATAAAAAAAGTCTTTTTCCACAAACAGCGCATTGATAAGGTATAACGGAGCCATGCCTAAATAAAACATCGGAAATATCTTCAGCCACCGCCGCTTATAATACGTCCGCATATCAAAACTGCGGTGGTAGCCAAGCCACAGCCCCGCCCCGGATAAAAGGAAGAACAAATCAACGCCCAGCGTCCCCCAGTAATTGTTGGCATAACAATAAAAATAATTTGTAAATCCGCGGATATTATATTTGATCAGCGCGCTGCTATAGTGGAAACAGACAATAAGAACCGTCGCAATCCCGCGGACGGTATCTAAATACGACCTGTTTTTATTCATAATGCATCCTTTTGTACTTGCGGCCTATTAACGCGGCCAGCGGTATTCCCGGGGCGGTAATTTTGTAAACGGCTCATGCGGCTCATTCTGATACCAGTACGCCACAGAAGCCACATCATCCTGGCGTTCAAACAGGCCGCTATGGCATACGCCGATCTGCTGCAACTCCACCCGGATATCCTGCGCAAAATAAATCGGGTCCATAATATGCCACCGGTATAGCCCTCGCATTGGCGGGCAGTCGTCGTTGTGGTAGTCGTTGTGTACCGCATCGTCATGGCGGGAATAGTACGGGTAGCCAAGAAACGGCGTACAGTACGTCTGCTCTACGGTCTTTCCATTCTCCAAAGACGCAAAGCTCCATGCGCCGCCAAAATAATCTTCTGTCCCGGTCCCGCATATCGTCGGGTACTCCTTGTCTCCGTCCAGATAAAATTTCATCTCGCCTTCGCCCCACCAATACCGCTCCAGCGTCGTTAGCGCCAGATATGTCCCGATATACTGTCCCCTGCCGCGCACGCCGTCTAGTACGACATAATCTTTTGCTTTTTGCGTCAGTCGGCTGCGCCGCCACTGCGCATGGAAATACCCACAATTTTCCGGCAGCGCGTCATACAGGCAGTAGTCCACCTGGTAGAAAAATGCGGGCACACTGTTCTTATGCTGGTTTTCGATTGTAATTTTTGCCTTTTGGGCAAACGGCATCGGAAAATAACAGTTGAACCCCCGCGCCGGATTGACCGCAACCGGCAGGGAATTCACTAGGCACCCCCGTCCGAACCCGCAGCAGAAAAAATCTCCCAGCGGGCATTCCACGGAAGGCGTCCCTTCCCCATCCCAATACATGCGCAAAACTAAATCGCGCAGGACAAAGCAGTCCGCGTCGCTCGTCTTATCCGTTACCGTGATCCAGATGTGGTTAATCACGCCTGTCCCTTCAATCTCTGCAAGCAAAGCAGTCTCGCCCGGCCTGATCTCTTGGATGCAGGGCGACCCTTTTCGGGACTGCCCAAGCGCGCTGGCGGACATGCCCCCTTTCCCTTTTTCTCCTTTTGGATTTTCCGCGTTTACAGCGCGGCTCCTGCCCCCGGTGTAAAGCGGCAGTGTAAAAAGGCCTGTGTCAAATGGAGCCCCAAGCATGGCAAATCCCTCCTAAATATAATAATTGTAATAATTTCCAGATTTAAGGTTATTTAGGACATTATATCATTTCTAGTTCTTGGCCTCAATATCTTCTTGCGATTGCTTCACAATAAACGCAAGCTTTCTAAACTTTTGGCCCAGGCTCTAATTGATGCTCCTACTCACCCTCCTGCCAGGATCATTTCATAGGCAGGTGCAAGGGTCAAGGATGCTCTTGCGTTTATATACTTTTTGTAAAACGCCTTTTGCAGATCGCTGATATATGGGATTTCCTCTATAAAATGACGGATTTCTTCCATATCCAGCCTTCCGAAAACTCTTTTTACCGCCTCATTACAATCGGTATTTTCCACTTTCGTCAGGTAATCATAATAATTGATTTTCCTGCCGCCCTTTATATTCGAAATGAATTTCCTGGCTTGTTTTTCGCGTGCCGCTAATATAAAATAGAGAAGAAATGAAGCCAAATGTTCTACCATTTAGAAAGGTCTGGTGCATAGAGATTGTCAAGTAATATGCTTTGGATGCTGTCCGCTTATCTGATCATAATGAATATTGCAGGGCTATTTTTCATGGGGATAGATAAGGCAAAAGCAAAACGCCATGCATGGAGAATCCCAGAAAAAATGCTGTTTCTGGTAAGTATGTTAGGAGGAAGCGCCGGCACATGGGCTGGAATGTACCTGTTTCGGCATAAGACCCGGCATTGGCAGTTTGTCATCGGGATGCCATCCATATTAATATTTCATATCATACTCGCGGTATATGTGCTTTATCGGCTACTTGGATAAAAGATAGATAAAAGATGAAAAACGCCGCCGTACCATCCGGTATGGCGGCGTTTTTTCCGATCTACTTTATTTTCTATTTATTAAGGATGAGATGATATTGCCATTTGGACAAAGAAATTATTGTTCATGAAAATTCAGTTTTTTAACTATGTTTCTTAAAAGTATATTCCATAAATATTATGTATTTTATAGTGTGTGCCATAAAAACTATGCTTCTTGAAACTATGTTTTATAAAAACTATTTCACGCGGATCTTCATTTTCACAGTCTTCTTCTTACCGTTCTTTAAAGTAACTGTCGCCTTCACGGTTACTTTCCCGGCTTGTTTGGCGGTTACTTTTCCTGATTTTGATACTTTTGCGACGGAGTTCTTCGTTGTAGAATATTTTATGGATTTAATGTTTTCTTTATTTACTTTGTCGCTCAAAGCAAGCTTTGTAGATTTGCCTGGTTTTACTGTTGCAGACGATTTTTTCACCGAAACGGTCTTTAAAATCTCTTTGCTTACTTTTTCTGCATCTG
Organism: uncultured Lachnospiraceae bacterium; assembly: GCA_949457475.1. Classification (GTDB taxonomy): domain Bacteria; phylum Bacillota; class Clostridia; order Lachnospirales; family Lachnospiraceae; genus Eubacterium_J. The sequence goes on along the minus strand of CASUON010000129.1, from coordinate 1,700 downwards.
CCGCAGACATCAGCTGGTAAGTCGCATTCTTTGACATCGATACGTCCACGCTGCCATTTGCGTCTACATTATATTTTTTTGCATTTACCATAACATATTCGCCGGTAGCGCTGTTATACTGATAGATAAACAGCTGGTTGCCCGGTTCCAAATCGTTAGCGTCAGCTTGCAGTTTATATTTTGTATTTCCACTGTTGTCTTTTACGGTCAATGTTACCGCTACGTCGTCTCCGCCTGCGGCTTCTTTTAACTGCGCGATCACCCCGCCTGTCAAAGATACTTTATTTCCTTCTACTGTCTTTGTAACTTCCGCGTCTGCAGCCGTCGTATTCCCGCTGCTGTCTTTTTTTACCGTAACGGTAGCGCTTGTATCCTTGTCGACATTTTCAATCACCGCCTGCTGCGTAATGTCTGTTACGCTGCCGTTAGCGTCAGTTTTTGTCGTCGTCGTAACCGCCACCTGTGCGCCTGCGGTATTTTTTACTGTTTCCGCTTCTTTCTTTTCCGCGGAGCCGTCTGCACTGGTAACAGTCTCGGTCGTCTTTACGCTGCCGTCGGTTTTTGTTTCTACTACTTTTTCTGTTTTCGAGCCATCGGTCTTTGTCTCTGTATTTTTCTCAACTTTCGAACCGTCGGTCTTCGTTTCTACTACTTTTTCCGTTTTTGTACCGTCGGTTTTAGTCTCTGTATTTGTTTCAACTTTCGAGCCGTCAGTTTTTGTTTCTACCACAGTCTCTGTCTTTGTGCCGTCGGTCTTTGTCTCTGTATTTGTTTCGACTTTTGTGCCGTCATTCTTTGTCTCTGTCGTTGTTTCGACAATCGTCCCATCCGGTTTTGTCTCAACGGTTGGCTTTGGAGCGGTAGGCGTTGTATTATTTCCTGAACCATTCGACGTGCCTGGTGTCGATGACCCCGGCTTCGTAGGCGTTGTACTGCTGCCTGAGGAGCTGCTGCCGGAAGAGCTTCCACTGCCTGATGAGCTTCCACTACCTGATGAACTGCCGCCTGATCCACTTGCTGGTTTGCTCGGCGTGGTTGGTTTCGTTGTGCCGGTTGGTGTAGTTGTGCCGGTTGTCGGCGGTGTCGATGCGGTTGTCGGTGGTGTCGATCCAGTTGTTGGCGGTGTTGAACCGGTTGTCGGTGGTGTCGATCCAGTTGTTGGCGGTGTTGAACCGGTTGTCGGTGGTGTCGATCCAGTTGTTGGCGGTGTTGATTCGGTTGTTGGCGGCACTGACGCTATGGATGAATCCGTAGCTGACCTTGCCCTGTTTGTTACAGATGGCGAAGCTTTTGGCAAGCCAGATACGTCAACATTTCCCCCTTCGCTGTTTACGTCTTGGGAGATTACCTCCACGCTGCTCGCGGATAGGCTTTTACCCCCCCCCAGAATTGTAAGCGGATAAATTAAATGCGCCTACTGCAACTACTGCGGCAACTGCCACAGCAATTCCTTTTGGTGATAAGTTTGATTTCATCACTTAACCCTCCTTTTTACTTTGTTAAATTATTATACAATTAGTAGAAATAATTGTCAATTTATTTTTAACTACATTTTTTGTCACATATCAAAAAAGAGTTGCCTTTCACGGGGTGGGGATATCCATATAAAAATGAAAAATAATAGGTTGTTATCCGGCAAACCGTGCTTTTTTTGTATCCCGGACGCCGGAACCAGGCAGCAGGCCCGTCCGGATGTTCCG
>CASUON010000128.1 GCA_949457475.1 uncultured Lachnospiraceae bacterium | reverse complement strand
AACAACCTATTATTTCTCATTTTTAAGGGATATCCCCACCCCATGAAAAGTAACGGATGAATTATCAATCATGGAAAGCAAAAAAAAAACAATTGTGTGGAATGCGTTTATTTGGTATAATAGAAATATTTATAGAAACAATACGGCGTTAAAAAATAGTCCTGCATGTACCAGTGGGCGCGGAGGGACAAAATTATGCTGGGGGATAGGATTTATGTTGAAAGAATCGAAAAATATATCCGATTATCTTGACATTGGTTTCCTTCAAATGCTGCAGGATAATTGTTCTAAGGCCCTGGGGCTGGCATTTGTGATGGTAGATTACCGGGGGTGTCCGATTACGCATTACAGCGGTTTTACGCCTTACTGCCGGCTGGGGCGCAAACAACAGGATTTTTTCGAGATGTGCAAGCAGTGCGACGCCCATGGCGGCCTCCAGGCAGTGATTACCGGCGAACCGTATATTTACCGTTGCCACGCCGGGTTGGTGGATTTTGCGCTGCCGCTGGTCTGCGACGATACGTATGTAGGTTCCCTAATGGGCGGGCAGATACGGTTAAGCCAGGAAGAAGAAAACGAATTGGAGTGCATCTTGCCAGTAAAAACGGACTGGCGTAAAAATAAGGCGCTGGATGACGCGTATCAGAAGATGCAGATTGTATCTTATGAAAAAGTCAAGTCGGCGGTAACGCTGCTGCGCGATTTGATTGTATTTATGATGGAAAAGGGCGTAAAAGCGGACGTCGAGCTGGAGAAGGCTGTTCAAAAAAAAGCTGTGGAGAAAAAAACAAGTCCGCAGAGGGCGTTTTCGTTCCGCAAGGGGGAGCTTGCCAGTATCAGCCAGCAGGGCAGGCTTCGTTATTTTTTCTTTGTAATGAATATCATTTCCCAGCTTGCGTACCAGGAGAAGGCGACGAAGACAGAGTCGGTGGCGTATGATTTCGCGGATATTATGCGTTATATTGCAGAGTCAAACCAGGGGGTCTCTACGCTTGGGGAAGAGCTGGTCTATATCGGCGCCCTGCTGCGTATTCAAAAGGCGTGGGTGGGGGATACGCTACAGTATAGCATCGCCGTGCCAAAACAGTATTGGGGCGTAAACTGCCCGTATATGGTGTTGGAGCCGCTCGTAGGGCTGGCTGTCCAGGGCTGCGAGGCAGGGGAAGAATGCGAGGCGCAAATACTTGCTGAGGAAGAGCAGGGCGATGTGCTGGTACAGGTGTTAAGCAACCGGGAGAGCATGATTTTGGAAGATATGGACGCACAGGCGGATAATTCCGACCAAGAGGAAGAATTTTCCCTGCATGATTCGGACCGGAGCCTGAAACGGATTTTCGGAAGGAGATGCGGTATCTCGGTTGGCCCAAGAAAAGATGGGAAAGCCGGGCAGATGCTCTGTTTCCGCCTGCCGCAAAAAAAAGAAGGCTGACAAAAGATAAGGGGGCGAGCAGCGGATGGGCGATATTTTAGTGTTAAATGAAAACCGGCTGGAGCGGGAGATTACCAAAAGCATCTTGTCTGAAGGGCTGGATGCGGCAAAGATCATCCTGGTATCGAAGGAAGAGCCGGTGATAAAACGGCTGCGTGAAGGCGGGGTGGACTTGCTGATTGCGGATGTGCCAAAGTTCGATGTGCGTCGATGCGACATGCTCGCGCAGGCAAGGCAGGCGTCGCCGGATACCCCAATTTTGGTTACTTCAGCGGGCGTCCGATCGGATATTGCGCCCCATGTATGGCGGCTGGGCCTGCAAGACTACCTGCTAAAGCCATGCCGCCCGTCTTGGCTGCTGGCCGCAGTGCGCGCGTTGAAGCGGGATGCCAGCGCGGCTTCGGAAGGCCGGGAGGAGCAGCGGCGGGAACGCTACTTGAAACTGCTGGCGGAACAAATGCGTGCGTTCTGTTACAAAAAATGCACGTATATTGCAAAAGATTACCTTGATTCTTTGTACCGGGAAATACATAATGAAAGTATCATTCGGTTCCAGGCGCTTCGGTTTGCCGAAGGGCTTATGCAGCTGGGCAATCCGTTGGGCGCTTCGGCACAGATGAGCCTGGCTTGTATTATGGAGCAGTTCAGGCTCCGCTTTGGCCAGCAGGTGCAAAAATATGATACGTATCTTGTGTTCAAAAAGATGCTGGATGTTATCTTTTCTGTTTTCGATGAAGACCGCAGCTACCAGGTCGGCAGCGAGCAGCGGCTGATTAACTATATTGACCGCAATATCAGGGGCGGCATCAGCCTAGATCAGGCAGCAGAATACGCGAATATGAGTTCTTATTATTTCAGCAGGTTTTTTAAAAAGATCACCGGGGGCAATTTCATAACCTATGTTACGGACTGCAAAATAGCGATTGCCCAGGAAATGCTTGTAGAGACGGATTGGCCTGTCCTCAATATCGCCTACGAACTTTCCTACAGTGAGGCGAATTACCTGAGTAAGGTGTTTAAACGGAAAGTAGGGATGACGCCTACCGAATACCGCGAGCTCCATTGCGGCAGCCAGGATCATTCGGCGCAGATGGAAACAGAGGCGTCGCCTGCCAGCTATCGTAAGTGACACGCGTTAGCCGTGCCGTCCAGTGGATGTGCAAGTGGAACATAGGATAGCGCCTGCGTACAATCGTAAGTGGCCTGCGTTAGCCGCGCCGTCCAGTGGATGTGCAAGTGGAACATAGGATAGCGCCTGCGTGCAATCGTAAGTGGCCTGCGTTAGCCGCGCCGTCCAGTGGATGCGCAAGCGCCTTGGAACCGCAACCGTTGTGGTATGCAGCTTTTGCTGTAGGATACGCCGCGGGCTTCGGCGGCAGATTGGAGGGTATGATGCAGGAATTCAGTTTCAGTACGAGGATATTTTTTGGAGAGGGGGCGCTGGAGCGTTTGCGCCGCGTCGAGGACCGCAGGGTCCTTATTGTTACAGACCGCTTTATGGTCCAGATCGGGGCGATTGAAAAAGTTGTTTCCTATTTAACTAGGTGCGAAGTCAGCGTGTTTGACGGCGTGGTGCCGGATCCGCCGATTGAAGTTGTGGCCGCGGGCGTAAAGGCCTTTGGGGAATGCCAGGCGCAGACCGTGATCGCCGTAGGCGGCGGTTCTACGATCGATGCGGCAAAGGCGATCCGCGCAATTGCCAAGCAAGCTTTGGACGTCGAGACCGATAAGATGGAATGCTTTGCTGTGCCTACGACGAGCGGTACTGGCTCTGAGGTTACGGATTATGCGGTAATTACCGACAGCGCCCGTGGCATCAAATATCCGCTGGACAGCCAGGCGCTACGTCCTCCGGTAGCAATCCTAGACCCTGGGCTGACAGCAAGCGCCCCGGCGTCGGTAACGGCGGACGCAGGCATGGATGTGCTGACGCATGCGCTGGAAGCATATGTTTCAATCAATGCCAATGATTTTTCAGATGCAATGTGTGAAAAGGCAATATCCTTGGTTTTCCGGTTTTTGCCTTTGGCATACAAAGACGGCGCAGACCTGCTCGCACGTACAAAAATGCAGAATGCTTCGTGCATGGCGGGCTTGGCGTTTAACTCCGCGGGACTTGGGATCAACCATAGCCTTGCCCATGCGGTCGGCGGGAAACTGCATATCGCTCACGGGCGCGTGAACGCGATGTTTCTGCCAAAAGTACTGGCGTTTAACGCGGATTTGTCCCATGTGGCGGACGGGGGCTATTCCCTTGCCGCAAAAAAATATCAGCGGATAGCGAAGATCATGGACTTTCCGGCAGCGAATGTCCGGCTCGGCGTGGCAAATCTGATCCGTGAAGTAGAGAAGCTAAACCGTACATTAAAGATTCCATCCACTTTGAAAGAGTGGGGCGCTGATGTAGCAGGCGTTAAGGAAATGCGCGGAGAGCTGGCCGCAGCTGCGCTGGCGGACGTTACGTATAAGACAAACCCGCGCGCGGCGCAGGAGAAAGACGTAATCGCGCTGATTGACCAGGTAGTGGGATAATAAATGGAGCAAAATTTATAAGAATTTTTTGGATAAAAGCTTTCAATGGATATCATTTGATATTTTGTTGAAAGCTTTTTTTCTTTGACAAACTGTCAAAAGGTGTACTTTTTGACAGTTCAGCAATATAGTACCAGTCTAACATATTGTTTTGTCTAAGTCTATCTTTTTCGTAAGTTTTCACCAAAAATTTTTCGCCGATACGTAAAATTTCAATAATTACTGACCTGAAAATATGAATTGTCTTTGCAATATAGGGCTATGTCAAAAAGAACACCTTTTGGCAGATGATAATTTCAGGGTCCATTACAGCAACAACATGAGTGAAAAGCGCCTGCTCGGACTTAAAGAGTTTCCGTGGCCGCTCAATACATTTTACAGAAAAAAGTAAAAAAACTACCACTATAAGTATACCTTATCAATATAATAAGGAAATATATCCCAACTTAAAAGAAGTAGATTTAAGGCAAGTATCTAATTTATTTGGGTGTTCATTTCCAAACTGTACGGGCTTGAAAACAATTTACCTTCCATCTCCAAGGAATAACCTTAGCGTTGGTTACTATTTTCCTGGCTGTACGAACTTGACAGATGTATATTATGATGATACGGAAAGCAGCTGGGCAATGATAGTGGGACCGGACACACCGAACAACAACAATTTTAGTGAAAGTGAAGAATTAATTTACAAAGCAAAGAAACATTTTAAAGCAAAGAAAAGTTCATATGGAGGTTACGATACTGCTCCCTATAGTGTTTGGTCACACGATGATTGCAGAGCCGAACAGCGTAGCAATCCTGCAAAAAAATGTACGTTTTCCCTTCCGGCAGACCAAAAAACAGTTAAAATTCCAGATACAGTTGTTTTGTATAAAGACGGAAGTCATGTGAAAGTGACAGAAATAGATGGAGGATGGTTTGAGTATAATGAAAACAATACACTCACAAATTTGACTATTGGAAAAAATGTAACTGTGGTGTCTAATGGTGGATCTAGAGGCTGTCCCAAATTAAAAAAGATTACCATAAATTCTACAAAATTATATTCTCACATTTCCATTTACGAATTTGAAGGCATTCATCCAAATGCAGTAATCAAAGTTCCTAAGAAACAGCTTGCTGCATACAAAAAGATGTTAAATAGTCTCAAAGTAAAAGTAATAGCGTAATGTAATTTATTAATAATATTGTACAACATAGTATCAAGCATATGTATATCAAGCAAATATAGTTGATATTATATAGGAATTTTACTAATTTTACGTTTATACAGAACCAACCTCTATTTTTGTTTCCAATGTGATTACATATTCCAATAATTGATGCAGCATGTCCAAAACGCGGTAAAAATAAAAAAGAGCCGGAGTAATGCTCCGGTTCTTTCACTTTTCAGGAGTGGAAACAAATCCAGCACTTATAAATATAAAGGGCAGTGTTTTTATCGCACAGCATGGAATAAATAAAAAACGATTTGCATTGTGGACGGATAGTCATAGAAGCTGTTGGTATTGAAGTAACAAGGAGAATGATGAAAAAAATGATGAAAAAAGAACAACAAAATTCAACAAAAGCAGTATGGAGTTTCGCATTTTTTGTGTTTGCTGTAATTATTGCGTATAATACGATTTTTCATGTACAATACATATCGGCTACATCACATAAGAAAAATGCATCCGATGTAGCCATAATTAAAAAACTTGCAAAAGAACAGCAGGAAAGAGGAGTAAAACGAATATCAGATGATCCGAACAATTCTCGTCAGTATGGATGGGCCTATGATCCAAGCAAGAATGAATCAAGATTGGTACGTATTTTTTGGGGAAATCTGTCTTTAATTGGCGATATTTCTTTTGCCGGATTAAGAGACTTAAGATGTTTTAACTATGGAACGCCTGCTGAGGGGCGGGGATTAACTTCTCTGGATATAAGCAAAAATAAAAAATTAAGTAACCTGGAATGCCGTTGTAACAAACTGACCAAGTTGGATACAAGCGGCAACAAACAATTGAAAAAACTGAGCTGTTCAGATAACCTTTTGACTGAATTAGATTTCAGCAAAAATAAACAGTTAACATCTATAATGTGTGGAGGCAATCCGTTGACAAATCTAAATGTTAGTAAAAATAATAAATTAACATATTTAAATTGTGGATGCCGCACATTAACGAAGCTTGACTTAAGTAAAAACAAGAATTTAACTGGTCTTAGTATTTGGGGTAGTTCATTCACAGAATTGGACTTAAGCGGGAATAAAGAACTGTCTAGTTTGAGTTGTGGAGAGAATAAGTTTACAAACTTAGATTTTAGTAAAAATAAAAAGTTAATAGTTTTAAATTGTAGCAGGAATCCACTACTAACAAGCTTAAAAGTAGATAAAAACATAAACTTAGCAGTTTTAGATTGCAGTCTGAATCCTTTATTAACCAAATTGAATGTCAGCCAGAATAAACAGTTGGGCAGCCTGGATTGCTATAATAATTCGCTGACAAATCTGGATATTAGCAAAAATGTCAATCTGAGTACATTGAGTTGTGGCGGAAATAAACTCACAAGCCTGGATGTCAGCAAAAATACGGAACTAAAGGATTTGTACTGCAACGGTAATCAGTTGACTAGTTTGGATGTTAGCCGGAATCGTCAGTTGCAACGTTTATGCTGTGACGACAATCAGCTGACAAAGCTGGATGTCAAAAATAATATTGAGTTGTGGTCTTTGGAGTGTAGTGGTAATCAGCTGACAAAGTTAGATGTCACAAATAATACTAAGTTATGGAGCTTGAAATGTGATGATAATGTAATAGTGAATGGATACAGCGAGGACTAGAGCGTGTCTTAAAATTCATTCCCGCAATCTGCACTCCCTGCTTTGTGGGGAATCATTCCCAAATTCTGTGAAGCACATCTTACAGAAAGAAATTTAAAGACACGCTCCGGGCATCTGTTTGTTATAGCGGAACAAATGAAAAATTTATAAGAGAGAAATGTATAAAAGGAGACAAATAGTATGAAAAATGTAATGAGAGACGGAAAGAAAATATGGCTGTTGCTTTTGCTTACAGCCGTGTTGGCGCAAAGCGGCATCTGCCGCACACGGGCGCTTGCGGCAGATGAGGCTGCGGCGGATGGCGGTATGGAAGACAATTGGGAAGGGAATAATGCCCAGGAAGACAGGGACGAAGATGAAAGTGAAGATAAAAATGAAGATGAAGACGAAGACCTTCATTTTAGGGTGTTGAAAGGTGGCAGGACATTAGAGCTATATGGTTATGTTGGAGAAAAAAGTACTGTTAAAATCCCGGAAATGGTGGATGGGAAACCGGTGGTTGCGATTGGATACAGGGCTTTTGCTGAAAGAGAGGGTATTAAGCGTATAGAGATTCCGGAAAGTGTGACATCCATTGGCGCTGGAGCTTTTTCGGGATGTAAAGGTTTAAGGAGCATTACGCTGCCATCTGGCATCAATAAAATTGAAGAACAAACGTTTTGGTTATGCACGGCGTTAAAAAATGTGACGATACCAGAGGGTGTAACCAGGATTGAATCCGGAGCCTTTGGTTACTGTAAGAAATTAGAGCAGGTAGATTTTCCGGAAAGTTTGGTTTCCATCGGAGAGGAAGCATTTTATTTCTGCAGGCTAAAAGAAATTACGCTCCCGCAGTCGGTGAATTACATTGGGAAAGCTGCGTTTCGTGGCTGTGAAATAGAGCAGGCGGCAGTACCGGCAGGGGTAAAGACGGTAAGCTGTTTTACAGGCTGTTTTAATCTGAAACATGTAGAGATGCATGAGGACGTAGAAAAGATAGGCAATAAAGCCTTTCTGGGCTGCAAAAGTTTAGAAGAGATCGACCTTCCATCCAGCGTCAAAACAATAGGCAAGGAAACTTTTTACAGGTGCAGTAGCTTAAAACACATCAAAATTCCGGCGGGCGTTAAAAAGATTGAGGAGTCTGCGTTTAGGGAATGTGAAAAATTAAGCAAAATAGAACTCCCATCTGGCTTAACCGTGATAAGAGACCATGCTTTTAACGGCTGCAAAAGCTTAAAGACCATTCAACTGCCTTCCAGCTTAAAACTGCTTGGATGCCCGTATTATGATTTAATTTGCAATTTGACCGGATATGTTTTTGCCAATAGCGGGCTGGAGAGCATTGTCATTCCCGGGAATGTAGAAAGGATTGCACCATATTGTTTTACGGGTACAAAAATAAAAAGTATAACGATAATATCAAAAAAAATAAAAAAGCCAGATGACTTCAGTATGTACTATTTGTTTAGTGGTATTGACAATCAAACAGTTAAGGTGAAAGTGCCTGCGTCTAAATTAAAAGTGTATAAAGAAATGTTTGAAGCCGGTCATAATGGTGAGGTGAGTGTTGTGTCATTGTAAAATATACCGGTTAGCGGAAAACAGGCAAAACAACTGCAATTGCATGTATTATAAATACTAGGGGGAAAAGGAATGGATACAGGAATAAAAAGAAGTTTTTTGCTGCTTTTTGTCGCAGCATTGTTATGCTGTGCGGGCCGGACGAATGTTTTTGCGGCAGAAGGCACGGAGGAGAACGGCCCTTTTACATTTGAACTGTTAGCAGACGGGACAATGGAAGTATCCCGTTGTGAACGGGATGTTTCGGGCGAGGTTATTATACCAGATATGGTGGACGGGAAAAAAGTGACTTCGATCGGCAGTTCGGCGTTTTATTATTGTAAAATGAAAGCGGTTACCATACCAGAAGGCGTGACCAAGATCTCGCAAGAAGCTTTTTCATGCTGCAAACAATTGGAGCAGGTGATTTTTCCAAAGAGTATTGTTTCCATTGAGAGTTCTGCATTTTCATCTTGTATAAAACTAAGGACGGTTACCATACCAGAAGGCATAACCGAGATCCCGAGAGGGGCTTTTTCAAGTTGTTGGCGACTGGAGCAGGTGGTTTTTCCAGAAAGCGTTGTTTCTATCGGAAGGTCTGCCTTTGAGCGTTGTACAAGTTTGCGGGCGGTTGCATTTCCATCTGCATTAAAAACCATTAGAGACAGGGCTTTTCTCTATACCAGTTTGGAACAGGTTGAAATACCGGCAGAGACGATTGGAAAAGAAGCGTTTTCTGATTGTAAAAATCTGGAGCGCGTGAATATTTTAAAAAACGTGAAAATAATAGAGGATTACGTTTTCAGCGGATGCGAGAGTTTAATAAGCGTTAGCCTCCCATCCGGTATAAAAGAAATAGGATCGGGCGCTTTCAGCCACTGCTACAGTTTAGAGGGGATAGAACTTCCGTCCGGCGTGGAAAAAATAGGGGATTATGCTTTTCGCTCCTGTAAGAGCCTAAAAAGTATTGAAATTCCGTCAGGTGCAAAAACGATTGGCAGGGAAACTTTTTTTTCATGCGGAAAACTAAGCAAAGTAACATTTCCGCGTAAACGGTAGATAATGCGTACCTCGACTGCGGGGGAAAAATATGTGACAATAG
>CASUON010000127.1 GCA_949457475.1 uncultured Lachnospiraceae bacterium | reverse complement strand
GTAGAGGGGCTTGCCCCGTAAGGGGCAAGTCTACTCGACTGTTTATGGTGTTAGGCTAGTTTTTTACTAGGAAAATTTAATTGTGTTTTGGTGAAAGCATGTTATAATATGATGCAAGGAGAAAATAATATGCAAAAAACTACACATGATTATGATAATGTTTTTAAAACCATGAAGATGAAACATAAGCGGCTGTTTGTTTCAGTGATCAATGACATTTTTGGAAAAGATTACCCGCTGGATATAAAAGTAGACGTACTGCCATCAGAGGGTTATTTGACCGAAACTGAAACGGCAGATGGAAGGAAAGAGATTGAAGGGCAGATTTCAGATTTTCTGATAAAGATTAAAGATGAAGTATACCTGTTAGAATGCCAGAGTTATGATGACGGTTCCATGGCTATCAGGATTGCGGAGTATGCTTTTATTGTTGCAAGGCAGTTTGCGGTTTGGGATATTGAAAAAGCAACCATTCCAATGCCCAGATTTACGGTCATTTATGTGAAACGCACAGAAAAAACGCCAAAGGCAACAACGATTACATTTACATTCCCGGATGGCCAAAGCATAGATTACAAGTTTGATAATGTAATTTTGGATGAATTAACAAAGGAATACATAATCGAGAAGAAGCTGTTTCCATATATTCCGTTTTATATTGCAAGGTATGAAAAAAATATTGTATCTGGGAAAGATTTAGAAGCAGCTGTGGATGATCTGGTATATTTTAGAGATGAAATTATCCGGCTGCATAGTGAAAATGAATTATCGGATTTGGAGATGACGGACCTTATCGGATTTATAAAAACGATTATCACACATATTACAAATGGAAACAAAATGGAAGAAAGGCTGGTAGGTGTTATGGGCGGAGTAATCATTGAAACGGAATCTGAAAAATTGATACGGCAGGGAATGGAGCAGGGAAGAGAGCAGGGAATGGAGCAGGGAATGCGTCAGGGTGAAGCAAAGATGCTTATTAGATTGAGCCAGAAAGAAGGGCTGGATGATCATGCAATTCTTGATAGCTTACAAAAAGAAATAGGCATATCTTTGGAAAGGGCAGAAATGTATTTGAAGCAGTATGGAAAGCAGCCTGTATAAATGCGTATGGGTATGAAAAGGTATAGGCATACCTTTGTCAAAACGAAAACAATAAGAGATACTGGAATCGAAAGTATGGAAAATAATGGGGAGCATTTCTATGATAGTATATCACACATGTAACAATAGAGGTGCTTCTCTTTTTTTTGTTGTTCCAAAGTTGTACCAAAAATATATTGACGAATATAGTGGAAAGAGTTATTCTATAAATGGAACAACGTTGGGATAACTCAAGGAGGTACATATGGCGGATAATAAAGTTACATATCGGATTCCATCCGGAAAGAAATCTTATACTATAAGCTACAGGCATCCAATTGTAAAAGATTTTAACCAAAATGGAAAAAAGATTCAAAGAGGAACTGGAACTGGCGATGAAGGGAAAGCAAAACAACTTTGTGAGCAGCTCCAGGAATTGGTAAGCAATGAGAGGTGGCATAAAGGTTCGATGAGGACAGAGGCGGCAACAAAATTTGATCCGATTGTTGTAGCAGCGTTTTATGACTGTATGCCTGATGCCCATTACATAAATAATGCCCTTAATTCAATCGCGCCAGTAGGATTGAAGGATGGATATCCGGTTGTTGCGATCGTTGGTTCAACAGGAGCAGGAAAAACTACGTTACTTAGAGTACTTTTAGGTACCATAAAAGAAGCGTTTCCTACAACGTCGGCAAACAGGACAACTACGTGTGAAATGGAAGTTATCAGGAAAAATAAAAAGGATTACGAAATAGCGGTTGAATTTATATCGAGGGTGGAGATAGAGGCAGTTCTTCTTGACAATATTAGCAATGCAATTAAATATATTATGATAGAAGCAAAGGAAACCAGTTTTATCGATGACACCGAACTGTTGACTACGACATTGAACCATCAGGACCTGCAGACCCGGCTGACATATACATTAGGGCTGCCTACATTGCAAAGCAATGAAGAAGAGGAAGAAGACGAGGAGGAAGAGGAAAGGGCAGAAGAGACGGACTTAGACGAAATTGCAATAAAGGAAATTGATTATGATGTACAAAATAGAATTTTGCAGGAGATCAAAAAAAGCATAACGGATATAGGAATTCGTTATCGTGATTCGGGAAAATCTTTTGAGGAAATTAGCGAAGAAATTCATGATGATGAAGATGTTCTTACATTGATTGACGAGATTATTCATGTACTGCTTGGTAAGTTTGCCCTTTTAGAAAAGGGAAAGAAAACGAATCCCAAGGCGGAGTGGCCTGATGGATGGTATTTTTCAACAACAGATAGGAAGGAATTTTTCCAGTTTGCCAAGATATTTACGAGCGATGACTACCGTTTGTATGGAAGGCTTTTAACGCCACTTGTTAAAGCGATCCGAATCTCTGGGCCATTTATAGCTGAAGGGGATACGATAGTAAATCCTATGGTGTTATCAGATGGAGTAGGATTGGGGCATGCGACGAAATCGTTTGGGATACCAGTAGCTTCTATGGATCGGTGTTTAAAATCGGATGCAATTGTATTTGTGGAACGCGGAGACGATCCGATGGCGGGTACAACTAGAATGGCTTTAAAAACATTAATTGAATATGGTTATGCGGACAAGGTGATCTTTGCTTTTACAAAGATGGACTTATTGGTGGGAGGAAGTTATCGTGGAAATGCAGATAGAAAACGCCATATAAAAACAGCGCTTAAAGGGTATTTGGAAAATATGAAAAAACAAGAAGAACATATGTTGTCAGACTTGGAGGCGTCTACGCTGGTAGAAAATAGCGTATTTTTTTCTCATCTTCCGAATCATGGGCTGTCAAAAATGACGGTTCAATCTTTATCGGCATTGGATCAAAAGATCATAAATATTGTACAAAAACAAATCTCTACTGATGATGTCAAGTTAAAGTATGAAGCATTAAAGTTATATTATTACTTTAAGGAAGCTGTCTTTGAGTTTCGAAAGGAATGGGGTGAGATCATCGGATACTCTGGAAAAACGGACAGGACAGAGCATTGGTCAAGGATTAAGGCGCTTTCAAGAAGGCTGGGGATGTTGGAACAAGAGAGCTATGACTATTTGGCGCCTCTTTCATCCTTTGCATATCGTGTCCAATCTAAGATAAATCTGTTTATCAATAATCCAGATAGTATTACGCCTGGACAAACAAGTGAAGAAGTTGTAGATGAACAAAAGCGTATCATTAAAGATGCAATTGGGCGCAGCTTTCGAGAATTGAATAAAGAGAGGATGTGGAAAAATAAAAAGACTTATTTGGAATGGGGGCAAGCTTATATAGAGGCCGGTCAAGGATCAACGATAAGACGGGCACGCAGGATTGAGCAGATTTTTGATGAAGCAGCTCCGTATCTTGCGGATATTCCAAATCTGGCAGAAAACCAGAAAGAGTATTTAGCGTCTATGATCCAGCTTGTCGACAGTGTGCTAAAAGAAAATGGCTGTGAAATGTTGAGGTTTAATCTTTAATAATGGCTGGGCTATCCGTGTTTTATTAGCAGCTGTCGAAGGTCAATGGGTTTCTTTCAGGATTTTGGTGCGTATGTTATAGATACAAAGCATAGAATAGTATAGAATACTTTCGATTAACATTTTATGGTAAAATGTTAACTGAATGTATTCTATACTATTTTTCGCAATTTTGCAACTCTTATTTGAATATTGGTATTTCTAACCAACTAATTCTACATTTCCTCTAAATTATTTATGAAATAATCACAAAAAAACATCTTGATGTAAAACTATTTCCATTTGCAAATAAAATGATACCAACTTCTATCCGGCCAGAAATATTCCGTCCGGATTTTTTTTGCGCCTGCAATAAAAGTCTTGCCAGCACGGTATTTTCGAGGGCTGTCGGATTTTTGGCAAGCCTACGCCGCATAACATTTTACCATAAAATGTTATGCGGCATAAATTTTGCGCAGCCTAGATGGCAACGAAAGGCGGCATAAAAAATCTGTAAAGCGCCACGCACAAGCCAATATTGGCCTATGGCTAGCAAAATCAAATCAGTAGAAGGGAACGGTACGCGATGCGGGAACTGGATTATAACAAAATCGGCCTGCGGATTCGCCAGGCCAGAAAAGCAAAAGGCTGGTCGCAGGGCGCGCTGGCGGAAAAATGCGGTATCAGCATGTCTTTTATGGGGCATATCGAACGAGGCACGCGGATTATGAGCATGGATACGTTTGCGTCGATCTGCGAATCGCTTGGCGCGAAGGCGGACGAGCTGCTCTGGGGCATCCCGGAGCCGACCGAAGCCAGCCTGTCCGGCATGTGGGGGCAGGGGGTGGCAAAAAGCGCCGATAGCGACAGCTACACAATCTATACAAAGATTATGAAGTCGGTCGCCCAGATTATGAGCGAAGCATGAATCTAACCGTATTTTGGGACAATGTTGATTGGGGCTAAATGCAGTCGCCCAGATTATGGGCGGAGCATGAATCTAACCGTATTTTGGGACAATGTTGATCGCGATAAAATACAGTCGCCCAGATTATGGGCAAAACAGGAGCCTCATAGGGAAATCATATATTAGAAAAATATTCTAGGCAGCCTTTGCAGCATGGGCACGGAGGCTGGAGGAATATGTAAATAGAGACAGAAACAAAGAATGCAGCGTGGCGGAAAAACAGGCGTTTTTCGGTGCGGATGGCGAAGCTATGCCTAAAGGACTGTCCTAAATGCCGCAATGTAGAAAAAACTGCGCGCGCATGCTTATGAAAACTGTTTAGCTTTTTGTATGGAGAGCGGTGTATGGGTTTTAAGATAGATGCAAGATTTACAGGCATAGAGCCGTTTCCGGCAGGCGTTTTATTGTCTTCCCCTACGATGCACGGCGAGGAAAAGAAGTGGATTGACGAAGCCTTTCGGACAAATTGGATAACGTCGATGGGAGACAATATTCATGCAATCGAAAAATTAGTTTCTTCTTATATTGGCGTTGCGCATGCCGTTGCGCTGTCTACGGGCACGGCGGCATTGCATTTGGCTGTCAAACTGGCGGGGGAGAAATTATACGGGCAGCCGAAGATCGGGCATGGAGCGCTGGAAGGGCAAAAAGTGTTCGTTTCCGACATGACCTTTGACGCAACGGTAAATCCGGTTGTGTATGAAGGCGGGGAGCCGGTTTTTATTGATACGGAATACGATACGTGGAACATGGACCCAGATGCGCTGGAACGGGCGTTTGAGGCCTATCCGCAGGTGCGGCTGGTCGTTGTGGCGCATTTATACGGGACGCCGGGAAAGATCGATGAGATCAGGGCTATTGCGGACGCGCATCAGGCGCTTATAGTGGAGGACGCCGCGGAATCTTTTGGCGCAACATTTCATGGAATCCAGACGGGGGCGTTTGGCGACTTTGGCGTCTTGTCGTTTAATGGAAATAAGATTATCACGGGCAGCTGCGGCGGGATATTGCTGTGTAAAAATGCGGATGACGCGGACAAAGTCCGCAAATGGAGCACGCAAAGCCGCGAAGACGCCCCATGGTACCAGCATGAAGAGCTAGGATACAATTACCGGATGTCCAATATTATAGCCGGTATTGTGCGGGGGCAGCTCCCGTACCTGGAAACGCATATCGGGCAGAAGAAGGCTATTTATGAAAGATATCAAAAGGGGCTGCGCGGCCTGCCGGTAAGCATGAACCCCATAGCCGAGGGCTGCGCGCCGAATTATTGGCTGTCTTGCATGGTAATAGACAAAGACGCCATGTGCCGGCAGGTAAGAGGGGAGACAGACAGCCTGTACGAAACGGAAAAGCATAAAAGCTGCCCGACGGAAATTTTAGAAGCGCTGCATTATTTCCACGCGGACGGGCGGCCGATATGGAAGCCGATGCACCTCCAGCCGATTTACCGATGCAGCCCGTTTATTACGAAAACTGGAAATGGCAGGGCAAAATCGAACGCATACATAAAAGGGAGCGGAGCTGTTGACGTCGGGCTTGACATTTTTAACAGGGGGCTTTGTCTGCCGTCTGACAATAAAATGACAGAGCAGCAGCAGGAGGCGGTTATAAAGATTATCCATAGCTGTTTTCAATAAAATAAAGGTATAGGGCAATGGCTGCTGATTGAAGTTTTTATGGAACAAGTAGACGATAGAGAAACGAATATAGCAATTCGAATGGTACAGGCGTATAGAAAGACAGGGGTTCTTATGGAGCTACGGCGAAAAAGGGGTGTTTATGAGCGGTATATAAAACGGCTGCTGGATATTGCCGGCGCGCTGCTGGCCATGCTGTTGTTTTCATGGCTGTATGTATTGGTTGCCGTCCTTGTAAGGGTCAGGATCGGAAAGCCGGTTATTTTTATGCAGCCGCGCCCCGGCTTGGTCGACCCGAAAACCGGAAAAGAAACAATTTTTCGGATGTATAAATTCCGGACGATGACGCAAGACAGGGACGGGGCAGGAAATTTGAAGCCGGATTGCGAGAGGCTTACGCCGTTTGGAAAAAAACTAAGGGCAACGAGCCTGGATGAGCTGCCGGGAGTTTTTAATATTTTAAAAGGGGATATGAGCTTTATCGGCCCGCGCCCGCAGCTGGTGAAGGATATGGTGTTTATGAGCCGCCGCCAGCGCATGCGGCATACGGCAAAGCCAGGCCTTTCGGGGCTCGCCCAGGTGATGGGCAGGAATGCGCTCTCATGGGAAGAAAAACTGCATTTGGATTTAAAATATATCAAAAACGTCAATTTTCGTATGGATATGAAACTTGTATGGATGACATGCCGCAAAATGTTCCAAAAAGCGGGGAATGCGGACGCGGAAAAAGAGACCGCTCTTGCTTTGGACTATGGCGACGCGCTGCTGAAAGCGAAAAAAGTGTCGAAGCAAACGTATGATGCGTTGCAGGCTGAAGCAGAAAAACTGCTGGGAAGAGGATGCCAAGATTGGAAAACAAACAGAAACCATTTGTGTCGGCCCTGCTGGTTACGCGAAATGAACAGGCATATGTAAAAAATGCCATGTTTTCTCTGATAAACCAGACCTATCCAAAAGACCGGTATGAAATTGTAGTTGTGGACGGGGAGTCGACGGATAGCACCTTACCTATCGTCGAACGGATCGCGCAACAGAATAAAAAGAAGGGCCTGGCGATCCGGGTGTTGCATAATCCCAAGCATATCCTTTCGTCCGGATGGAACATAGGGCTAAAGGAAGCAAAAGGGGAATATGTCGTCCGGATTGACGCGCATGCACAAGCGGCAGCTGACTTTATAGAAAAAAATGTCGAAACAATGCGCGCGGTGCCTGATGCAGTGTGCGTTGGCGGCAGGCTGTGTACGAAATCCCTCAATCAGGGAGGCGAGATTATAGCAAACGTATTATCGTCGCCGTTTGGGGTCGGCAATTCCTCTTTTCGGGTTTCCGGGAAAGCCGGGTATGCCGATACCGCAGTCTATGGGCTTTACCGGAAGAAGGTTTTGCTGGACGCCGGCGGGTTTCATGAGAAATATAAAAGGAACCAGGACCTTGAGCTCCATGCAAGGATAAAAAAGCAGGAAGGCAGGTTTTATTATAACCCCGATATCCAATGCGTGTATTATGCCAGGAATACGGTTGGCAGTATGGTCAAGCAGGCGTTTGGAAATGGGGCGTGGAATATGGTGCTGCTCAAGGAGCGCAAGTCCGCGTTGTCCGTAAGGCATCTGGTGCCGTTTGCGTTTGTCGTATTTCTGCTAGCGGCTGCGATCGGGGGATTTGTGAATCGAAAAATTTGGACGGCAGGGGCAATGGTTTTGCTGCTGCATATTATGTGTGGGCTATATGCCGCGTCAAAGAAGACAAGAAGAGGAAAAGACATCGTAGCGATGCCTTTTTTATTTTTATCCTTGCATATCGCGTATGGGGCGGGATACCTTGTCGGTATTTTTACGAATACAAGTTTGGAGGAATAAATCTTGGATTTATATGAAAAACTGTTAAACCGCGAAGAGAAGCTATCCTTGGTTGGCCTTGGGTATGTCGGGATGCCAATCGCGGTCGCATTTGCGCAAAAAATGGACGTCATTGGATTTGACTTAAATGAAGAAAAGATCGGGCTGTATAAAAAAGGCGTCGACCCGACGAAAGAAGTCGGGGACGAAGCAGTGAGACATACGGCCGTTTCTTTTACCGCGGACGAAAAAGAACT
The DNA here is from genome assembly GCA_949457475.1 of uncultured Lachnospiraceae bacterium. GTDB lineage: Bacteria > Bacillota > Clostridia > Lachnospirales > Lachnospiraceae > Eubacterium_J. The sequence goes on along the minus strand of CASUON010000127.1, from coordinate 1,256 downwards.
GCAAAAGGCAAAATTCCATATTGTCGCGGTGCCTACACCGGTAAAAAGCGACCATACGCCGGATTTAGAACCGGTCAAAAAAGCGTCCGTCCTTGTCGGAAGGAACCTTGCCAAAGGTTCGGTCGTCGTATTCGAAAGCACCGTATACCCGGGCGTGACAGAGGAAATCTGCGTGCCGCTGCTGGAGCGCGCGTCTGGGCTTGCGTGCGGCGCAGATTTTAAAGTTGGCTACAGCCCGGAGCGGATCAACCCGGGGGACCGGGTGCACCGGCTGGAGACGATTACAAAAATTGTATCCGGCATGGACAGCGAAACGTTAGATACGGTTGCAAAAGTATATGAAACCGTGGTAGACGCAGGCGTGCACAGGGCGGAAAGCATCAAGGTGGCAGAAGCCGCGAAAGTAATCGAAAACAGCCAGCGCGATATTAACATCGCGTTTATGAACGAGCTTTCCATTATCTTTCACAGGATGGGGATTGATACGCGCGCGGTGCTACAGGCGGCGGCTACCAAGTGGAATTTTCTGGAATTTGCCCCCGGCCTTGTCGGGGGGCACTGTATCGGCGTAGACCCGTACTACCTTACTTATAAGGCGGAAGAACTCGGCTACCACAGCCAGGTCATCCTCTCCGGGCGCAGAATTAACGACAATATGGGCAAATACGTGGCGGAGAACTGCGTAAAGAGCCTGATCGCCGCGGATAAGCATATCCGCTCGTCGAAAGTCGCGGTGCTTGGCTTCACGTTTAAGGAAAATTGCCCGGACACGAGGAATACAAAGGTTATCGACATTGTAAACGAACTCAGAGAGTATGGTATCGCCCCGGTCATTGCCGACCCGCAAGCGGACGCCAAAGAAGCGGAAAGGCTCTATGGCGTGAAATTTACGCAGCTTGCCGCGATAAACGGCATGGATGCGGTAATCCTAGCCGTAGCGCACAAGGAATTTACGGCGCTGACGCGGGAGCAGATCGAAGGCTTCTACCGCCCGGGGCCAAAAGTGCTGCTGGATATCAAAGGTCTGCTGGAACGCAGGGAATATGAAGAGGCTGGATTTTTGTACTGGAGACTTTGAATGAAGGCTTTGAATGGAGATTTTGTAATGAAGGCTTTGAATGGAGGCTATCACGATGGATTACCATGAACTGAAATTTCCGCCGGGCAGCTTGTTTTTGATTACAGGCGGGGCCGGGTTTATCGGTTCGAATCTGTGCGAAGCGGTCTTGGGGCTTGGCTATCGGGTACGTTGCCTA
>CASUON010000126.1 GCA_949457475.1 uncultured Lachnospiraceae bacterium | reverse complement strand
AACGCCAGCGTTTTTAATTTTATACTATATAGGCTACGGCTGAAAAGCCAGACGTAGCCATATTCTTTTACGATAGAAAATAACATATACTTCTTCTCCGTTTCCGCCGCCTATACTGCATGGACATCGTATCGTTCCATCCATGCGGCAACGGAAATCATTCGAAATAATAGGTTTTTATCAACACCATCAACAAGATTGTCCCACTCTTTCAACACGTTCTCCCTATTTATGTATTTATCTGCTTTAAAACGTCCTTTTTCAAAAAAACTTTTGAAAAAGCCCCCATATTTTTTTATCCACATCGTTTCTGGAACAGCAAATCCGAACTTGTTCCTTTCTCTCTTTATCGGTGCAGGAATATCCAATGCGTTGCGCATAATATATTTCGAATAGCCGTTCTTAATCTTCATTGACAAGGGCATTGCCGCGCACAAATCAACGAAACGGTAATCCAGAAAAGGCAGCCGGCTTTCAACAGAAGCGGCCATGGAATTTCTGTCGACATAGCGCAACAGAACCGGGAGGGATATCAGCTTCACATCGGTATTTTGAAAATTGCCAGTTCCATAAATATTTTTGGAAACATGGGCTTTCAAAAAATCCTGCTTTAAATAACGGCTCTTATATGCCCCGCTTCTATTAAAAATCTTTTTCACCTTTTCTAAATCGGCTTTCATCGAAGATGTCGTCCCCGCCTGGGATACCGAAAGAAAAAATTCTTTTGCTGCAGCCAAGTAATGACGGTTTGCTACCAATTGCCTAATATTGTAGATTCTTGCTTTTCTATACCCGCATAGTATCTCATCTGCACCCTGGCCGTCCAGCAGTACAATAATCCCATGCTTTCTAGCTGCTTTATAGACAAGATACCCTGCAAACATGCTCATTGTCCGAAATGGTTCTTCCTGCGCATCGACCAGATGAAGAAACTCTTTTTCCATTTTGAAATCAACATCATTGACAAAATGGGAAACGATATCCTTCCCCTGAAGCACCTCCTCAATATGCCCCCGTTCGCTGATCTTCTCATCATCCGGTAGAAAAGAAAACGTATGCTGCTCTTTATTTTTTTCCAAAAATGCTTTATAAACAGCCGTTACAATTGCGCTCGAATCCAGCCCGCCGGAAAGGCACGTCCCCACGGGGACATCAGAGCGTAATCTTTTCTCTATAGAATCTTCAAACAAATGCTGAAACGCCTCTTTTGCCTCTTCAAATCTAAGTTTCTCGTCAACTTTCGAAAAATCTACATCATAGAACTGTTCAAATACGACCTCCCTGATCGGTTTATTTAGGTCGATCGTTGCTATCGATGCCGGAGGAACTTTATAAATATTTTGAAAAAATGTCTGGTTCGTATGGTCTAACAATGAATCCGCAAGGAAATCAAAAATGAGCTCGTCGTTCGCGATTCTCTCTATTCTGCCGTCGCAGAGCAGCGCCTTCACTTCAGAAGCAAACAGCGCATAGCCATCTCCAATATAATAATGAAACGGCTTCACTCCATACCTGTCCCTGGAAAGGAAAACCGTATTACATAAATTGTCATAGATCATAAATGCCCACATGCCGTTAAACATTTTAACGCAGTCTTTTCCATAATAATCATAACAAGCAAGCAAAACTTCTGTATCCGATCCAGAATAAAACGAATAACCTTTTTCAGACAATACAGCCTTTAATTCAATATAATTGTATATTTCCCCATTAAACGTAACCGTATAACGGTCCATATACGTCATAGGCTGATAGCCTTTATCACTGATATCAACAATACGCAACCTTCTATGTGCCAATCCGACTTTGGTATCAAAGAAAATTCCTTTCCCATCAGGCCCCCTATGCTTCATACATCCGCTCATAGTTTCAAGCAGACACCGATCCTTTTCTTTTATACCTCTGTCATTAATGATCCCGGCAATCCCACACATATCTTTTATCCCTATCTTCCTGTTTCCGTTATTGTGTTAGCGGGCAAGCTTTCAATTACTTCTACAAGTTTGTCCGTTAAAACAGAAAAATCAAAATCCTTCGCACCATTCCTGGCGTTCTGTCCGATTCTGTCCCGTTCTTCCTTACCCATATCATGGAAACGCATAATCTGTTCCGCTAAAACTTCCGGTGTATCTGCCTCCAGCTCTACACCGCAATTATATTTTTTGATAATCGAATATCCCGTATGAATCGTTGCAATGACCGGTTTACTGCTCGCCATGTATTCAAATAGTTTATTTGAACTATTCCCCCGCGCCCAATTATATTGGTTTTGGGCGTAGTTGAGTATATTTACAGAAGAACGGCTAAGAATAAAGGGGATGTATTTTCGGTCTACAAACCCTTTCAATTTCACATTCTCAATATGCTCTTCTTCTATCCGCCCCTTTAGTTTCGACAATTCTACCCCTTCTCCATAAATAAGGAACTGCACATCTTCATAGCCTTTTTTCCGACTAAGTATTTTAGCTGTATCAAGCAGGTTTCCAACATTGTTCACAGGCCTTATCGTTCCAGCATAAATAATATGGAACTTCCCGTTTTCCAAATCTTTATCGGTTATCGTATTTTTTAATATTTTGTTCTCATAATCAATAATATCCACGCCATTATTTATATAAAAGCATTTTGCAAGGTCGATATCCCCGCCTTGTTTAGTAGTCCAGCGTTTCTCTTTCAGATAATCCGTATCCCCCTCTTTCGTGAATATCAGAGCGTCCGCATGTTTGTATATCCAATGCTCCCCTGCAATAAGCAGCGCTCCAAACAGGCTTTTTTCTTTTGCCCTCCCAAATTGGAAGATTGCTTCAGGCCATAGGTCCCGCACTTCACAAATACATCGTATATGCATTCTCTTTGCTACTTGCAAGCCCGCTACCATAGTTAATGGATGTACCGAAGAAGCGATTATCACATCCGGTTTGCCATATTTTTTTGCATAGGCCTCTGCTGCCGGAAACAGATTTTTATAAAACTGCAGCCAGCTGTTTATCCGCCCCACTCCATTCCCTTGTGCAAATGACGTTTTTACAAATACAAATGGAATGCCATCTACCCTTTTTACAGCAAGTACACGTTTTCCTGTACGAACCTTCCAGCTACTGTTTAATAATGTCGTAGCACACAATACTGAAACATCATACCCCCTTTTATATAACTCTTTTGCAAACCAGTAATGCCTTCCGGCACGGTCCCGAAACTGGCTAGTCGCATAATGGTTTATCAGCCATATTTTCATACTTTACTGTCTCCATAAAAATTTGTTTGTTTTTCAACAGCTTTTCTGTTAATTCTTTTATCCCCCTGACAGCCATAAAACTGCATTCTATATTGTCCGCCCCATACAGCCCATCAAAATTCCTATACCAGATCCCTTGCATCCCCAATTGCCTTAACGCCAAAAAATCCTTTCCTGCATTATCCGCAATATAAACAATATTTTCATAATGGATCTTCCACCGCCTAGCCATAATCCGGAAAGAAATATCGCAGGGCTTTCGAAACTGTACGCCGCCCAGCTCGTCTGTCACGATGATATCATCCACCAGCCCCTCCAGCCCAAGTGCCCGTATCTTATTCCTCTGCCCTGCTGGCCTGCCGTCTGTGATAATGCCGACTTTTATCCCCTGCCTTTTCAAATTTCTAATTAACTGCTCTGCGCCATCATAAAGATGCAATCGGGGCTTATGCTCCCTGTATATACGGATACATTCCTGCAATTCATCTTCTTTCTGCAGCACGTCCACTCCATTCGATTTTGGAGCTCCAAATTCTTTCTGCAGCACATCCATCCTGTTCGAATCTGACACTCCAGATTCTTTCTGCCTCCCACGCAATCCATGCAATTCCGCCAATACCTCATCAATCGCCTGCCTTTTATTAATAAAATGCTCCCACAGCCGTCCTGCAATATCCGCTTCCCCTAGGTATGAGGCAACTGCCTGGTATCCCGACCATATATATTCTTTTTCCGCATAAAGCGTGTCGTCCAGGTCAAAAATAACCCCTTTGACTGGCGACGGCTCCTTTCTGCTAACCCAAACACTCTGGTCGAAGCGGCTAAAAATAATTCCATCCGTTACTTGCCGCCTGGCTACCTCTTCTCCATCCAATAGATGCAATAATGCTTCGGCGCTCCTTGCCCCCGCCTTCATGGAAAGCGGGCTGCCGCCGCCAAAACGGGGGTTGATTTCTATATAATGGTCATTACCATCCCTATCCCGGATCAGCTGCACTGTTATCGGGCCGCATGGCTTGTATTTTTCTACCATCCGCCTGCAGGCACGGATAATCTGCCTATCCATAGTTACCCGTGACTTTTGTACTTCCCCGGCCCGGACAGACAGCCTCTCCCTTGGCGTGATATAAATCGGATGGCCTTCAAAATCGGCAAAGACGTCTACAGTATATTCTGTCCCGCTAATAAATGGCTGGACAATATAGTCTTCCAATTGCCCCGCATATATTTTTAACGCTTCTTCGTTTTCTACTTTATACGCGCCGACGCTGCTGCTGCCATCCGTTGGCTTTATAAATGCCGGATAGCCGCCCCTGTAATCTTTCCAGTCGCTGACACCCTCCGGGGCTTTTAATCCACAGTCCCAAAAAAGCTGCGTAGTCTTATTTTTATCTTTGCATGCCCCAACCAACTCTGGCGTAGAAACGAGCACCCGAACGCCCGCTGCTTCAAACCTCATCCTATTCTCTGCAAGGAGCTGCAAGTTCGTATCAATCGTTGGGACAATAAGGTCTATCTGTTGCCGTACACTTTTTTTCCAGCAGTTGCCCAAAATACTTTTTATCCTTTATGCCGCAAAGCTGGAACCGTCGGTCGCAAAAAGCCAATGCCACGGCGGTACTGTCGATATCTTCTCCATAAATTTGAATGTCTTTGCCCAGGGCAAGCGCATCTTTTTGAAATTCCTGCACAAGTTCAACACGCCGTCCAACGCTTAGAAACAATATTTTCTTCATACCGCCCTCCTGTCCCTACTCCTTCCCCAGTAAATTCCTCCATCGTTGCAGACGTTTTACTGCTTATCCCCTCTTTTTTTCGTACTATGCAAATCGTCTTTGCCAGTATCTTTATATCGCCAAGGAATGTAATCCGCTTTGCATACTCCACGTCAGCTTCAAATTTCTCTTCCCAGCTTATCCTGTTCCTTCCGGATACCTGCGCGAGCCCCGTTAGCCCAGGCCTTACGTCGTGCCTGTGCGCCTGCGCCTTGCTATACCTTGGCAAATATGCAGGTAAAAGCGGCCTCGGCCCGACCATGCTCATATCGCCGGCCAGGACATTGAATAATTCTGGCAATTCATCAAGGCTGCTGGCCCTTAATTTCCTGCCAAAAGGGTTCAGGCGCTCTTCATCCGTAAGAGGTCTACCAGATGCATCCAAAGGCTTTTGCATCGTACGGTATTTCTGCATCGTAAATATTTCGCCGCCCAGCCCCGTCCTTTCCTGCTTGAACAGTACTGGTTTCCCGAGATTTATACGGACTGCTGCCGCTACTGCCAGCATAAATGGCCATAAAAGCAGTATGGCAAACAATGACAGCCCAAAATCCAACGGGCGTTTGATATGTTTTTCATAAAAACCTGGCTTATGCCCTTCTACCCATCCTTTTCGCTTTTCAGCTTTCCCAACGATTATTCCCAGTCCCATACAGATCCCAAAAAGGGCCGCTACCTGTCTAGCCAGCCTGGCTATAAACTTTAACCTCATCTTCTTCGCCCCTTTTCTTTTTTCATGCTTACCAATAGACATCTCCTACTGCAATAAGCAGATTTTCGGACGCCTTTTAGGACTTCTAAAAGCAGATTTTCAGGCGCCTTTTAGGACTTCTGAAAGCAGATTCTTAGGCGCCTTTTTAGGGCTTCTGAAAGCAGCGCCTGATCACTTCTATCACCACTTCCTGCTGCGCCGCACCCATCTTGTTATCCGAAGGCAGGCAGATGCCGCGGTTAAAAATATCGGTGGTAATTCCCCTGCTATCATACCCTTTTCCATATCCAGCAGCGTCATCCGCACTAACCCGCCCGGATGACGTTACAAATGTATTGGAGCGGTACATTGGCTGCAAGTGCATTGGTTTCCAGACCGGGCGCCCCTCACAATTGAACGTTTCCAAAGCCTCCAGCATTTGTGCGGGGCATGTCCTCCCATTGCCGCAACTACATGCCGATTTGCATCCAAGCCCTGCATCGCTGCACATTGCGGACGGATGGATCAGCGCACAGCTAAGCCAGTAATTCCCACCGCCATGGACGGAAAGCGGCAACCCGCCGAGGCCTTCCACATACTTTTGGTATATAGCCCTCTTCGCCCCAATATGGGCCTGCAAATAATCCCACTGCCCCCGGACGACCCCTGCTATGAGGTTTGACATCCGATAATTATAGCCAAGCTCAACATGCTCGTACCATGGCACCATCTCCCGCGACTGGGTAGACCATTTTTTCGCTTTGTTGTAGCTATATTCGTCTGGAACGAGCAACATGCCCCCCGACGAACCTGTAATAATTTTATTCCCATTAAGACTGATGGCACCATAGTCGCCAAATGCGCCGGTAGGCACACCTCCAACCTCCGTCCCAAGGCTTTCCGCCGCATCTTCAACCAGTACCGCCCCGTACTCTTGTACGATCTGCCTGATCTGTCCTATCTTTCCCGGAACACCATATAGATGGGCGTATACCACGATTTTTACATCCGGGTACTGTTCAAAAGCCTTACGAAGGGCCTCCGGGTCCATATTCCAGGTCTCAGGCTCCGAATCAATAAATACGGGTTCGCCACCTTCATATACGATTGGATTTACGCTTGCAACAAAAGTCATATCCGATACGAACACACGTCTGCCGCACAACGCTCCACCCGTCCTTTTCCCATCCAGGACTCCATTTCCGCCAGCGCTACCGTATACCTTTTCAGCCGCTAGTTTCACCGCTAAATGAATTGCTGCAGTACCATTTATCAATGCCACTGCTTTCTTCTTCTGAACGCCAGCACTCATATAAGCGCCTACCAGCTCTTCAATCGCGTCAATATTGGCCCCTAGTGTCGTTAGCCACCCGGAATCATAACATAGCCTGATATACGCCATTTCCGTTTCCCTATGGGGCGTCGGCGAAGCAAGCCATGCCTTGTCTGTAAGTGGATGCAATCCTTCAAATCTTTTATCTGTGAAATAGTTGTGCATATCTGTAATCTTCTATCCTATTTTCCTTTATTTTATAGCCTTTTATCTTAAATCTTCTATCTTGTAGTCTTTTATCTTCAAACTTCTATCTTGCAGCCTTCTATCTTGCAGCCTTCTACTCTTGAAGTCTTCTATCTCGCAGCTTCTATTTTTCCAGCTCTACCAAATTTTTGCATGGCTTCGCCATATGTACCAAAAAACAAGAGTTTTATCCTTCTTTTTTGCCACATTCACTCACAGGTTACTTAAAAAGCTCTTCCAACGGCCAAGCTTACCATTGTTTTTCTAAGACCCACCCTGTTATGATATATCTCATCCAGCCAAAGTGCCATTGCTGCAAAGGCTGTCTGAAACAATTTAAATATTTAGGCGTAGTATAAATCCCTACGCCCCGCCCATAATCTCCGCCACCGACCGCATAATCTTCGTATACATCATATAACTGTCGTTTCCGGCCCCTTGCGCACCGGCCTGCCCCCACATCCCGGACAGGCTGGCCTCCGTCGGCTCGGGGACGCCCCATAGCAGCTCGTCCGCCTTCGCGCCAAGCGCTTCGCATATATTCACAAATGTATCCATGCTCATGATCCGCGTCCCCCGCTCGATATGCCCTAGAAACGACATGCTGATGCCGCACTTTTGCGCCATTTCGCCCTGCGACCAGCCCTTTGCCTTCCTTGCCTGGCGGATCCTCAACCCGATTTTGCCATAATCCAGTTCCCGCATCACGCACCGCCCCCTTCTAATGAAACTGAGCCCTAAAAAATTTTATCCTTTGATTTATGTGTTATATTTTATAAAACTACATCTTATCATGCATAACATTTTATACAGAAATGTTATGCGCGACAAACTACCTTCTGGGCTGCGCAACAAAGGCAAACCCCTTTGTTTACAAGCTTTTACCACACAAAAAAATGGACGGCCAATATACCGACTTTACCTTCGGCAATTGCCCGCCCATTTTATGCGACGCTATCTGTATGTTTATTTTTCCGTTCTTTGTTCGTTTGTTTATTTAAAATACACAAAGCGCCTCAAAAAATCACCTTATTTTTATGCAATTATGCAAATTTAAGATAAGAGTTGCAATATCTGGAAAAATGGTATAAAATACTTTTTGTTAACATTTCTGTATAAAATGTTAATCTATAGCATTCATTATCCACTTACTTACACATTTCTCGTATACCTGCATTTCGGATAATTTCCACACCCCAAAAATCGCCCGAATTTTCCATTGCGCATAACTAGTTCCCCGCCGCACCGCGGGCAGACTTCTACTTTCACACTTTTTTGAATTTCGGCCATCTTTTCATAACACTGCTGGTTCATCATGCAGTCGTTTAACGCCCTGTGCGCGCCAGCGGCGCTGACCTGGAAATAATCCGCTAGGTCGGTCAGCTTATGGTGCGACAGCTGTGGCAGGCAGCTGCGTGCCATATACAGCGTATCAATAAAGTCATTTGCTACCTCTTTTTGAAACAGCAGCCCGCATGCGCGGTTAATAAACTTCAAGTCAAAGGACTGTATATTGTGCCCTACCAGCACAGCATCCCCGATAAAATCCAGAAACTGCGCAAGCGCCTCTTCAATAAACGGCGCCCCAGCCACCATTTCGTCGGTGATTCCGTTGACTTTTGTCGCATAGTACGGTATGCTGCGACGCGGATTCACAAGTGTTGAAAACGTATCCACAACCGCCTTCTGCTCTACTTTTACCGCCGATATTTCTATAATGTCGTCGCTGGCGCAGCTCGTACCTGTCGTTTCCAGGTCGAACACCACATAATCCGGAACATATTTTGCAAGCCGTTTTCCTGTTATAGCGCTTGCATTCTTGGTATGGCTATTTGCATCGTTATTGTTATGGTTATTGGTATCATAATTTGTATCATTGGCTGCCATTTATCTAATCCTGTCCTTTCTTCTTTTGTATATTTTACGCTACAGGCGCTACGTACGGCCGTTACGGCTGGCGTACCAGCCTAATTTTCCTTTTTGGCATATTGCACGCTACAGGCTCGTACCGCCGTTACAGCTGGCGTTCAGCCTAAATGCTCCTTTTAGCCATAGTTTCACGTAACGGCCTTTCACCGCTTTTACAGGCTGAAAATTATATATGTTATCATAACACGCCCCTCTGCCTGGTGCAAGAGGCGTTACTTTTCATGGAGTGGGGATATGCAGAATATACCAGAATGTATAGAAAAAGAAAAATATTAGGTTGTTATCCGGCCGTTAAATTCTGGAATAGTTTTAGGTTTTGTGCATCCCGGACGCTGGAACCAGGCCGCAAGCCCCCTCGGATGTTCCAGCTTCGGGATGT
>CASUON010000125.1 GCA_949457475.1 uncultured Lachnospiraceae bacterium | reverse complement strand
TCAAGGATAAAGACTCGGAACAGGACGAGGCGTTTGAAAAGTCGATAGGTGAACTGGAAGGTTCTTTGAAAGATAACGGCAAAGAAATGGATGAGGTAAAAGCACAGCTGGAAGAAAGCGGCCAGCAGTTAAAGCAGCAGCTGGAAAAGGGCGACCAGCAGTTGAAGCAGCAGCTGGAAAAAGGCGGTGAAGAATTAAAACAGCAGTCAGAAAAGGGCGACCAGCAGTTGAAGGAACAGCTGGAAAAACAACTGCAAAAGCAGGACGCCGATTTTCAGAAACAGCTGGAAGATGAACAAAAAACACGTGAGGATGCAGATAAGGACTTGCAAAAGCAGGCAGACGCTACGAAGGAAACGATTGGTGAAAATGAACAGGCAGGTAAGGTCGAAGGAAATACGATATTTGAAAAAATTGGCTCCATTGTACGCATATTGTCTTCCAACGGTATTGAAGGGCTGCTAAACGCACTTACAAATGCAGGCGGTGCAACGACTGTGGAGGAAGGCATACAGAATATCCATAACGATTTAACAGATGCCAGGGCACGCGTCGAAGATTTGGAAAAGGAGAAGTGGTATTCCAACCTTACATTGCTTGCGGAGGCGCAAGACGGCATGGCCGGATATCCATGCCAGGAAAGCGGTTCTTCTTATGTATACCAGATACCGCTTGTCACGGAAGAAGACCAGATTGACCTTGGCAAAGAGGATACGGCGATCGTCGTGGAATTTCAAAAACCGAACAGGCTGCCTTCTAACGTAGCGTTTTCGACAAGCGGCAATGACCTGCTAATTACGTTTACAAATAAACCGACGAGGAATATTAAAATTACATCTATCCATGTATACAAAGAGAAGTAAAAGAGCGAGAGAAAAGACAAGAAGGTATAAAATAAAGTAGGGATAGGAAAGTATGAGAAAACGAGCAAGAGAAGGAAAACGTAAGGATAAAAGTAAGGGGAAAAGGTAAGAAAAGCAAACAGAGAAAGGGGTAAGAAAACTAAAAAAGTTAAAAATTGAGAAAGAGCAAGAGAAGCAAAAAGCTTAAAAACAGAAAAAATAAGATCATAAAGGAGTATCAGTATGAAAAATAAGACTAACCGGAAAATACTTTCAGTTATGCTGGCAGCAGGAATGTTTGTCGCACTGCCGGCGGTAGACAGCCAGGCTGCAGTAATTACGTCCAATGCAACTGATAAAACAGCAGTTGTGTTTGATGCGAATACCGCATATAGCGCGGGCGATTATGTTACTTATGACGGCGAGATGTTTATTTGTACCGCAGAAGTTCAAGGAATGTGGGATACTGCCAAAGACAGCTTTATGCAGATTACCAAAAACCAGGAACTTGGAAACCGCGAAGACCTTTCGGCAGCGTACGATGCTTCTGCGGACCCAGGCAATGAGAAGTCGCTGATGGCGTTTGTGGCGAATGCGTGGCAGAAACTGAAAGTTTTTCTTGGTACGGAAACACGGACGGCGCAAACCGATCAGGGAAACTACCAAAATGCTTCGGTAAGCGCGAAACTGAATTTTTTAAAGGAGCAAAATGAAGGCCTGGATGGGGACGTCGCACAATTACAGGAAGATGTAAACCGGTCTTTTCAATTTGTCAGTAATGGAAAATCTTTGTTGGCGGACACTATTACTGACAAAGGGGTTTTTGTCCACCGGGATGCGGAGTTTTCCGTAATCAATAATGCCATAAATGAGATGGCAAAGATGCAGTATGATAATGGAAATGAAGCGGGCTATACAAAAGGCCACGAAGACGGCAAAGCAGATGGTATTAAAGAAGCGGACGGCCGCGTAAATGAAGATTCGGAGAGCTATAAGCAGGCGTTAAAAAATGTGAAGCCGCAGGTATGTACGATCGAAGCTAAGATGAATTATATAGTAGATAATGAAGACGTACCATATCTGTCCTATGAGTATGGCGAGTATAATTCTAAGACGTGGACGCTTCATTATGAGTTAGAAGGGCATACGATTATCGGCGTCCGGGCATGGGAAACTTCTAGGTCTGATTACAGCAGCGGATTTGCAACGCATATGGCGCTTTCCCTTGACGGCTCCTACCCGGTTGTGACAAGCCAGACAGACGTAGGGGTAAGGGGCAATCCGATCGTGGTGACAAACGATTCCGTGACATGGGACGGGTTTTCTTTTGGACGGCTGGAAGACGAATATTCCTATGCTTCTATAAAATTGGATATTATCTATATCTGACCGCACAAAGGCATTGGGGCTTATGAATCCAATGCCTTTTCGGCAAAAAAAATGTTTTGGAGGTTGACTTTGCGGCATGAAATGAATATATTGTATACAGAATGCAAAAAGCTGGCAAGATAGTTTGGAGGATGAATATATGGATGCGATCAGATTGAAAGCGCTAGCGAAAATAAATCTCGGACTTGATGTTACCGGCTGTAGGGAAGATGGTTATCATCTTGTGCGCATGATCATGCAGACAATCCATCTGTTTGATAGTGTGCAAATGCAAAAGATTACGGAGCCTGGAATCCGGTTTACGACAAATATGCATTTTCTGCCTACGGATGAACACAACCTCGCTTATAAAGCGGCAAAAATTTTAATGGATGAATTTGGCATTACAGACGGCGTCAGTATTGATATTAAAAAGTGTATTCCAGTATCTGCCGGAATGGCAGGGGGAAGTACCGATGCGGCAGCAGTTCTATACGGGATGAACCAGCTATATGGGCTGCGTTTGTCTTTTCAACAGCTTGCAGAGCGCGGACTGGCACTTGGGGCGGACGTGCCGTATTGTTTGATGCGCGGGACAGCGTTGGCTGAAGGGATTGGTGAAAAACTGACCAGGCTGCCGTCTATGCCGCGATGCCCGGTTGTAGTTGCAAAGCCAGGGATTAGCGTGTCGACCCGCTGGGTGTACGAAAAACTATCCCTGCATGCACATACTGTGCACCCGGACATTGAACAGCTAATTAAAGATATCAAACAGCAGGACTTAAAGCGAATAGCATCCCACATGGGAAATATTTTGGAAGGGGTAACGATTAGGGAATATCCGGTTATTACAAAGATCAAGGAACACTTGATCCGTAACGGCGCTTTCAATGCAATGATGAGCGGAAGCGGGCCGACGGTGTTTGCGCTTTTTGAAGAACGCGCGGACGCAAGGAAGGCGGCGGATTTACTACGTGCCAGCGGCCTCGCCAGGCAGATTTATGTCACTACGATATTTAATGTATAATATTGAGGGGTGAGAGTATGTCGGAAGATTTGAAATTGAATATGAATACGTATCTGCCTCTGCGTGATGTGGTGTTCCATACATTGCGGGAAGCGATTTTAAAAGGAGATTTGAAGCCGGGCGAACGTCTGATGGAATTGCAGCTGGCGGCTAAGCTGGGCGTCAGCCGTACGCCAATCCGTGAAGCGATCCGAATGCTGGAACAAGAAGGACTTGCGATCACCATTCCGAGAAAAGGCGCGGAAGTGGCGAAAATGACAGAAAAAGATATGGAAGACGTACTGCAAATCCGCAAGTCATTGGATGAGCTTGCGGTTAAGACTGCCTGTGATAAAATGACAAAGCACCAGCTGGCGGATCTGGCGTGTTCCGTAAAGAATTTTGAAGAAGCGATCCATACCGGGGATTTGAAACAAATTATTGCGTACGATGTTGAATTCCACGATATTATCTATAAAGCGACGGATAATCCAAAGCTGGTAACACTTCTTAGCAACCTGAGGGAACAAATTTACCGATACCGAGTGGAATATTTGAAAGAAAAGCAAAATCATCCGATGCTGATCCGAGAGCATGAAGAGATATTGGAAGCTTTGAAACAAAGGGATAAGGCAGGCGTGGTTGAGGCGATGTGCAACCATATCCACAATCAGGAAGAAGCTGTAAAAAATATTATCCGAGAGCAAAAATAGATGGAGTAACAAATACGCTTTTGCAGCATATGCTAATAGCAAAGTGAAGGGGTATTTTGTGTTTATGAAATGTATGTATCAAACCCAGACGGATGCGTCGGATACCGGGTCATTGGAGATGCATGTAGAATCCAGGGTTAACAATGAGCCTGTGCCGGATGCCAGGATTGAGCTTTCTTATACAGGAGAGCCGGACAGCGTATTTGAGGAAGTGCGTACCAATGAATCTGGCCAGACACAGCAAATTGAATTGAAGGCACCGCCGATCGATTATAGCTTGGAGCCGTCACAGAGCCAGCCGTATGCCCAGTATACCATTCAGATTACGGCGGAAGGCTACCAGCCGGTTACAATTACCGGTATACAAGTGTTGCCGGAAGTGACTGCGGTGCAGGATATCCGGCTGCAGCCGGTTGGCGCCGCGGCAAGTTGGCCAGATGATATTGTCATTCCTGCGAATACATTGTATGGCAACTTCCCGCCCAAAATGGAAGAGGCAGAAATCAAACCGATTCGCCAGACCGGCGAGATTGTACTTAGCAGAATCGTTGTTCCGGAATATGTCGTTGTGCATGACGGGGCGCCAACGGATAATACGGCAACAGATTATTATATCCGCTACAAAGACTATATTAAAAACGTAGCGTCGAGCGAAATTTATGCAACCTGGCCGGATGCAACGATCCGCGCCAACGTATTGGCGATCATGTCATTTACAATGAACCGTGTTTATACAGAGTGGTACCGGAACAAAGGATATAATTATACGATTACGTCTTCAACCGCGTTTGACCAAAAATGGTCGTATGGCAGAAACATATTTTCCAATATTTCTCTGATTGTAGATGAAATGTTCCAAAATTTTTTGTCCCGGCCAAATGTCACGCAGCCAATCTTGACGCAGTATTGCGACGGGCAGCGCGTATCCTGCCCTAACTGGATGACACAATGGGGTTCTAAATATCTGGGGGACCAGGGGTATTCTGCAATTGAAATTTTACGCTACTATTATGGGAGCAATATGTATATTAACACCGCGGAGGAAATTTCCGGCATCCCGGCGTCCTGGCCTGGTGTCGTATTAACGATCGGTTCATCCGGCAGTAAGGTCCGGCAGATGCAAGAGCAGTTAAACCGTATCGCAAGGGCGTATCCAGCTATGCCGACTATTACGGCGGATGGGATCTATGGGTCGCAGACACAAGCTGCGGTAGAAAAATTCCAGTCTATATTTGGCCTGCCGGTAACCGGGGATGTAGACTTTAGGACATGGTACAAAATTTCAGAGATATATGTCGGCGTGTCCAGAATCGCGGAACTCGCGTAAGCACGGCGTGGCTGGCGATTTCATTAGTTTGTGGGGATAGGCGGCTGCTGGATGGCCGGCAGCCGCCTATTCTGAAAGACGTGCAAGCTCCAGTCCGCAAATGCCCCGGCGCAAGATACTTTCCGCAATGGAAAGGTGTATGATGGTATATCGGCTGCCCTTGGGGCTTCGGATGCAAAAAATTCCAGGAGACGTCTTAGCGAAATCCGTTTCTTTTACATATATGGCGGAAGGAGTGCCGTTTGAAGCGGTTGTTATTTTTTCCGGCTGGTAGGAAAGCGTGGGGAGGAACCAAAAAACTTCCTGTTGTCTTTGCGCGGGATTGATAAAAACGCAGGGGCGCCAGGCTTGTTCTGGCAGGTATTGTTCGATCAGTTCTTTTAGCCGGCTGCTTAAGAGTGATTCCCCGGCAATGTAATCAAATTTTTGTAACGCAGATAAGTCGTCCATGACCCGTATCGAAGGGTCATGAGAACGGGGGTCTAACGCAGTCGGGTCTTTGGGAATGGAAATGGCCCCAGATTGTTTCAAAAGGAAGTAGTCCATGTTTTTGTCCTTTCTGTAATAAATCTTGAATGTAATTTTTATAATTCTGATCATTCTGATAGTTCTGATAGGTATGATAGGTATGTGTAACATATTTTTTATAGTTCTGATTATTCTGATAGCTATGATAATTGTAATAGCTACGATAATTATGATAGATGTTTCAGCGTCATTTACTATTATGCTATCGTATGCGCCTATTCATCAAGGAGCCGAACTGCATTTTTTTGTTCTGGTGAAAGGCGAAACCAGACTAATTGTGATTTACGAATGCGCGTGCCGTCCATTTTGGCGCCGGTGAAGTCGGCATCCCGGATTTTAGAACCGTTAAAATCTGCATTTGTTAAGTTCGCATTCCGAAAACTGACGCTCCGGTATCCTGCGATGATCCAGTTTGCTGTATTAGGCAACCCACGGTAAGCCCGCGCGGCGTAGAATTTCGTATTTGTCATATCCGCTCCGGAAAAGTCCGCTTCATGCATCAGGCAGTAACGCAGGTCTGCGCCTTGTAGGTTGGCATGGCAAAACCTTGTTCCAAAGAGCATTGCGTCTTGAAAATCTGTATCTGTCAGTTTGGCATCTGTCAGGTCTGCGTAGCGCAGGTCAATCTCTGAAAGATCTGCTCCGGAAAAATCCAGTCCAGAGAAATCCTCAAATGAATAGGCAAATTCATGGCGCATTTGAAACCAGGCGAGCGTTTTTTCAGAGGTACGTTTGCGGTTTTCTTTGTAAATGGCTTCGGTATTCCCCATGTATTCACCGACATTTATTTCAAATTCATCCGAACGCTGGATCGATTGGAACAGTTCTGTTTTGGCACAGTCAGGGATAGAATAACGCAGCGCCGCGACGGCATATTTGTAAAACAGCCCGGCGCACGGCAATACAAAACCAAGAACCTCCCGCGCAGTGACTGCTCCGGCAAACCGTTTCCGGTAAGCCATAAGTTCCAGGTAAAGCGCGTGGTACTTTGTGAATGGAAAGTCCAGGCTGCAATGCCCAACAACTCGCTGTCCGCTGTCAAAGTACCAGTTTTTATTGTATATCCGGATTTCAGCGGAATATTGTTGATTTAAAATACTTGTATAAAGCAGCGTATATTCCAGATATGAAATTTTTCCTAAGCCGCATTCGTTTTGCAAATGCAGGATATTTTCACATATGCTGCGGAAGTTTTCCAAAAAAGCGGTTTTGTATTCTTCTAAGTGTGCTTGATAGAGAGCTTCGGTTTCAAGCAGTTTTTGCTCTTTGAGTTGGATAGCATATTGCTCAAATTCTCTTGTCATTTTTCGGCATATCCTTTCAAGTCGTATTCTTTTCCACACCGCGTAACAGCAGTTATCTTGTTATTGGACGATGTTTGTAAGCATTATAACGCACTTTGATTCAAAATGGAAACTAAATTTCTTTTTTATTAAAAATTGCTATCGCTCTAATTGCTGCACAAAATTTAGTAACTACTATAAAAAATGAAATTGTTTTAGGTTGCGTTGACGCCACGATAAATACAATAACTATATAAATAAACATTGACAAATATAAGGGAGTTTACTATAATGATACAAGTAGTAGACTACCATTTACATATGGCACAAATTGTGCTATGGAGGTTTTTATGGAAATTATAGAACAGACAAACCGGACGATTTTGTTTGATGTCGTCAACCCGGAAGTGTTTAATATGTTTAATATTATGTCAGATGTGGACGAGAATTCCAGGAGCCTTACGGATGAAAAGGTGGCGGAAATCAATAACGCCCTTCTGGTTAAAAATTTCGATGATTTTTTAAAAAAGTTCCAGCCTACGATCTACAGCTATTTTGACCAGGAACGGGGAATGGTGTATGAATTGACAAAACCTTCTGGCATACCCGAGCCGTTGGTGAAAAGAATTGTAATTGATCGTAATAATACGTTTCTAAAAATGTTTATATCCATTATGGACAGTAAAAAGGCGTCCGGAGCAACGAACGCATCTTTTAACTATGAAAAAGTTACAGAAATGCTTGCGCCCCACAGGACGCTGAAAGAAATTAAAAAACTAAAAAAAGATATTACTTACCTTGAAAATAAAAATGCAGAATTTGAAAGTGATTCGCCAGCGAAGCAAGACGCAGTGCTGAAGTTGAAGTCGAAGCTTGACCGGACGAAAAAATATTACAACGAAACAGCATCCCAGCTTACTCTGATGCTTGGGATGATTAAGGATAATTTGGATACGGCTGTACGGGCGTCAAAAAAGGGGATTACGGAATTTAATCCGGCCCTCCCGGTTTTTAATGAAAATGCGGAAATTGTCGCTTTAAAAGTATCGGACCAGCCAGCCGGCCTGCTGACTGATAAAGGGAAAAAAGAAGAAAGCACAGAACTTGCAAACACGTCAAAAGCAGAGCTGGCAGTGCCAGCGAACGCGCCTAAAAAGGAAAAGATCAGTTATAAAGACTTGTCTATTGCCGTGATTGAGGAACAGTATAATGAAAGTATGCGTTCCTTGTATGAATCGGTCGGGCAGGAATACGACGAGGAAACGGCTGCTTCATCGCTTTCTAAGGAATTGATAGTGGCAGCGTTTACAGATAAGATGCCGGATAAGCTGATGGCAATGGATATCAATGACAAGGTGGAATTATATAATAAGTATTCCGCGATCAATGCGAGCTGGCAGAAAGCGTTTATCCGTACGGCGAAGCTTTTGATCGAGAAGATTTTAAGCGTAAAGGCATTTTTTGACCAATATCAGCCGAAATCCCCGCTCATGCGTCCTTCACTTCTGATTGTAAACGCTAGTATGGATGAGATATTGGATGAAAAAAATATTGAAAACCTGAAAAAATATTTGGAAACCGTAAACAACAAATCGGATTACAGCAATACGATCTGGTTTGGAATCGTACCAAATATTGAATATTCAGAGGAACGGGAAATTGAACTGGATGAAGATACTATGCGACAGTTTGGGTATACCGGGGATTTGGATACAGGCGTTTCCCTGGCGCCTACGCCAATCTCGGACCTCCAGTTTTTGCTAGACGAGATCAAAGACTACCGTATTCAGATCTTTTTCTCCTTTGAGGCAAGTGAAGATACGACGTTTTTGAAACTTGCAACGCATGGCATGGATCAGTATATGGAGAATACGCAGGATTTGGAAAACGCGGATTACAGCCGGTACGCAATCCCATGCCTTCCGAATTTTACCGTAATCCCGAGCAATAAATCCCGCGTCGTATTGGGTTCCAAAGCAATCCGCAAAGAAGACGGCACGCTCGAATTTTCAAAAGACAGGGACGATTTTATGAAGTTTTGGATATATGGCGTATATATTGGGGCGGCTTATGTTGCGGCGGGGATTGTTGCGGCTTACCAGTGTCCAAACTTTTTGGGCGCGAAATTTGCAGGCAAAGTCAAAAAAGAATATCCAGGGGTACGGTTTGATATCGAGGCAGGGGATAACGCGTTAATTGTAACAACGACAATGCCAAAAGAAATCGCCGGTTATACTGCGGAAACAAAAAGCATTATCAATGAACATAAATTCGGTTTTGTCTTTTCTTCGGATAAAAATCAGATTAACGGGAATTCCGTCAATTTAATTACTGTCTATAAGTCGCGATGTATGAATGAAAGCAAAAACGGGGGATTTGAAAGTATATTCCGGGAAACGACCAGGACGTATCTGTACCGTATGATTGGTGCTATGACAAGCGATTATAAAAAAGACAGGATCGATAAAATATTTGAATCAGGCGGGAAAGTAAAAGATTGGCACATTTCGCCTA